>CAIPJU010000131.1 GCA_903865465.1 uncultured Bacteroidota bacterium | reverse complement strand
TGATCCTGGTTCGCTTGTGATGGCGCTCGATTATCTGAAACTCCAGGGCAGCAGTAAGATGGCGCTTATCCTGTCGGATTTTGTACAAAGCGGAAGGAATGAACAGGAGCTCTACACGGAGGTGGCAACGACTCTCGAAAAAACAGGAATCATCAGGTTAATTGGTATAGGAGAGGCCCTTGTAAGGAATAATAGATTATTCAGACCGGGATCTAAGTTTTATGCAACAACTGATGATTTTATACGCGGATTTAACGGGAGTGAATTCAGGGATGAAGTTATTCTTCTGAAGGGAGCCAGGATCTATGAGTTCGAGAAGATCGGGACCTTGCTTGAACGGCAGACTCATCAGACAGTTCTGGAGATAAGTCTGGATGCCGTAGCTCATAATCTTAATGAGTTCAGGAGATTCCTTAATCCATCCACAAGGATAATGGCAATGGTAAAGGCTTTCGCTTACGGAGCCGGGCCTGCAGAGATATCCGCACTTCTGGAATATCACAGGGCAGGTTACCTTGCAGTCGCCTATGCCAATGAAGGTGTTGAACTTAGAAATGCCGGGGTTTCTCTTCCGGTGATGGTTATGAATCCTGATCCCTCAGCAGATGAAAAAATGATAAAATATAACCTGGAACCGGAGATCTACAGTTTTTCTTCACTTACAAGGTTCAAAGGAGTAGCGTCAAGGCACGGTCTTATAAATTATCCTGTTCATATTAAAGTAGATACAGGGATGCACAGGCTTGGTTTTATGCCCGGTGAAGTAGCTGTCCTTGCTACTCAACTATCAGAATCTGAATGCATCAGGGTAGTTTCTGTTTTTTCACACCTGTCAGCCAGTGAGGATCCTGAACTTGATTATTTCACCCACAGGCAGGCAGAAGTATTTCTGGATGCTTCAAGGCTGATCAGCACAAAACTGGGGTATCCGGTCCTGCGTCACCTGCTCAATTCTGCTGGAATAGTCAGATTTCCGCAATATCAGTTCGATATGGTGAGACCTGGAATAGGAATTTATGGTGCCAGCCATTTTGAGAATCTCACCCTTAAACCTGTAGGCCGGTTTAAAACCAGGATATCGCAATTGAAGAAAATACCTTCCGGAGAACCGGTAGGTTATGGATGCGCCGATGTTTCCGGGAGCGACAGGATAATTGCCATCTTGCCTGTTGGCTATGCCGACGGGCTCAACAGGAAGCTTGGCAACAGAAATGGATCACTTTTTATTAAGGGTTCACGTGTTCCGCTTACAGGTAATATTTGTATGGATATGTGTATGGCTGACGTAACAGGAATAGTTGCAGAAGAGGGTGATGAGGCAGAAATATTCGGCGAAAGGATTCCTATCGAAGAGGTGGCATCAAAATGCGGCACCATAACCTATGAAATTCTCACTTCAATACCTCCAAGGGTTAAAAGAATATTTTTTACTGCCTGATTCCTGAAAACTGCTTATGAACTAATATCTGGCAACCAGTGGCATTCTTCTTCCTGCACCGAATGCCTTCGATGAAATGCGAAGGACCGGAGGGGCCTGATATCTCTTATATTCGTTTGAATTAATTAGCCTGATTACTTTCAAGACAATCTCCCTGTCGGAACCTTCGCTGATAATCCGTTCGGCAGGTTGCTGAAGTTCAATATATTTATAGAGGATGGTATCGAGAATACCATAATCGGGTAGAGAATCAGTGTCAAGCTGGTCGGGTCTTAATTCGGCAGATGGCGATTTCCTGATGGTGTTTACAGGAATGATCTCTTTATAGCTGTTTATGAAGTCAGCAAGCCTATAAACATCTGTTTTGTAAATATCGCCAATAACAGATACCCCTCCTGCCATGTCTCCATACAGTGTTCCATAGCCGACTGAGGCTTCACTTTTATTTGAGGTATTCAGCAGGATGCAACCGAATTTATTCGAGACAGCCATTAGAAGAGTAGCTCTTATCCTTGCCTGAATATTCTCCTCTGTAATATCCCTCCCTTTCCCTTTGAAAAGTATAGAAAGTTCTTCCTCAAAAGCTGAAAAAGGCTTTTCAATACTTACTATATCGTATTGAACATTAAGTGTTTTGGCAAGAGCAACGGCATCATTCACTGAATGGTCCGACGAATATCTCGAAGGCATCAGAAGAGCCCTTGCATTTTCATTTCCCAGGGCTTCAACAGCCAGGCAGAGACATACCGCCGAATCTATGCCTCCTGATAAACCTATAATACACTTCTTAAATCCTGATTTGTCGAAATAGTCTCGTATTCCGGTAACAAGTGCCTTGTGGATCAATTCAATAATCAGATTCTTAGGGTCTTCACGTGGAATTGAACCTGTACTTATCTGATCGAGTGAATATGTTTCCACCGCCTCCTCAAAGAAGGGAAGCTGTCTGAATAATTTGCCCTCACCATTAAAAATTACCGAAGCTCCGTCAAAAATAAGTTCCGTATTGGCGCCAGATTGATTTACTGATATAACAGGTATCTTATGTTTCAGCGCTTTCAGTCGGAAAATGTTTTCCTTAGCCTCTATTTTTGTATATGAAAATGGAGATGCTGCAATGTTGATTATCAAATCGGGGCCGAATTTCGACAGCTCATCCATTGGAGAAACAGTGTAAAGGCGTGATTTCTCAAACTCATTGTCGAAGGGCTGTTCATCCCAGAGATCCTCGCAGATGGTTATGGCCAGTTTTTTCCCCATGAAGGTGAAGACTGAAAAGTTTTTCTCCGGCTCGAAATACCTGTATTCGTCGAAAATATCATAAGTTGGAAGCAGGGCTTTATTTACAGAACAAACTACTTTGCCATCTGAAAGTACCAGTGCGGAATTTAGAAGCTTTTTTCCTTCATTTTTTGGATTGATTACCGGACAACCTACTATGGCCGTGATGCCAATACATTGCTTTGCTATCTCATTGACGGTGTGGCTGCATTTCTCAATAAAATCGAGCCGGTCGAGCAGGTCAAGCGGCGGATATCCTGAAATACACAATTCGGAAAAGATTACAAGATCCGATCCTTCACTTTTTGCTTTGTCTATAGCATTACAGATAAGTTCCTTGTTCCTGGCGAAGTTTCCAATATGGTAGTTGAGCTGGGCTATGGTAATTTTCATAGTTCGGGAGTTAAAAATTCAGACCTATCCTGAAACTTAATATTTTATGAGAGAGTATATCATCGGGACGATTTGAATCGTTGTTTGTGGAATCGAGAAAATTATTGTCAAAATTAAGTCCGAAGACAAGGGCAGTATCGCCTTCAAGAGTATATTCGATGCCTCCGGAAACATAATATGAAAGGTTAAGTAAATTGATGTCATTCACTGGTTTGCCTCCCTTAATACCTAAAGAGGGGATATCTGCCCTGGCCCATATAGCCACTTTAGGATCAAGTCCGATATCGGTAAAAAAGCGTATTCTGCCGATCTCGTTTGTCTGAAGTCTTAATCCTGCCTGGAATGCAAGGTAACGTAAATGGTAAACAACGGATTTGCCGGGTGCTACTGTTACGTGGCTGTATCGGGAATTGGTAAAAACCATCCTGATGGTATCGCCGTAACTAATCCTGCCTCCGGCGTTGATAAGGCTTATTCCTCCTGTAAATGCATAATTGGCTGCAAAATATTTCCTGACGGTAAGTCCGAAGTTTAATCCAGGCCTTGTCCCGTCATTTTTTACCGAGCTGTTATCGGATGAGAACCAGCTTATGACAGGATCGGCATGTATTCCAAAGCCTATCTGTTTCTGTGCACAAAGCTGTGCATTGCTGATCAAAAGAAAACATGCCAGAATCAATGCCGCATTCAGCTTCATAAAATTCCGGGTAAAAAGAGGCTGACTTTCTTTATTCATCTTTTACAATCTTTTGTAAAAATAACAAATAATAAGGGAAGTTATTGTGCCGTTCTTTACGTTGCGGGAAAATGCAAAAAGTGATTATTTTTGAATTTCTAATTAAACGAAGCAAATGAGGAAAGCATTTTTATTAATTGTTGCTGTAACTGCAATATTAACAATTGCTTGCAAAAGAAACCAATACAAAGTTGATGTTTCGGGCAGCAGTGTAAAGCTCGAAATAAAAAGACTCGAAAAGGATCTCTTTACCTTA
>CAIPJU010000130.1 GCA_903865465.1 uncultured Bacteroidota bacterium | reverse complement strand
CCTGATCTCAAAAATTACCATCTATAACAACTCTATATTCAGAAGTTTTGTTCGTAATGAGGACAATTATTTCACTGTCATCTCGCCCCAGTCCTTTACTGAAAAGAGTCTGTTGCTCGGGAAGGCTGAACTACAGGAGAAAGACGGGCTTTTGTCATTCATACAGCCAATAAGAAATAATCAGGGTGACCTCATTGCCAATATAAAATTCGAACTTAACATTCCCGACTTTCTTGCTTATCATTTCGACAGGTATTATATAGGAAAAAATTCGTGGTACTGGGCAATTGATAATACAGGAAGGATTATATACCACAAATACAGTGAACAGGCGCTACAAAAGGAGTTTGAGACGGATGCCGTCATTGAGTTCAGAAAGAAACTTGCGGAGAACCTTGTGACCTCAATTCAGCATACGATTCATTCTTCGGAAGATATCAATGCCTATTCAGTATTTTATCCTGTCAACATACTTGGGAAGAATACAGGTATAGTTTTTTCGGTTAATACCGATACCCTCTGGAAGAGTCAGAATGAATCGAATATTATCATCCTGGCCTACTCTTTGCTCATAATCGTCTGTATTATAATACTGTTTTCAATAATCATCAGCAAGATGGTTGCTGCCAGGAAAAGGCTCGAATCGACAGACACTCTTCTTCGTTCTGCAAACCAGGCATCTGAAGAGCTGCTTACCAACCCTGAATTCGGAAGCTCTATCCGCAATTTCCTTGAAATAACAGCCAGGGCTCTTGGCTACCATAGAGCATTCCTGATTGAGTCTACCCTCACAGAAAACATAGAAAGCTATAATTTGAAATATGAGTGGTACAATAAATCAATTCTAAAACCTATTACTGAGCTTATGCCGGAATGGGCAGAACATTTTGAGACTGATATTTTTAAGAAAATAACCACTCAGTTGCGGCAGAATAAAATTGTGAAATTTAATATTCACGATATCAAGGATCCCTTGAGGCAGGTTTTCGAAAAGCTCAGTTTCAAATATAACATCAGCCTTAGCTCCTATCATGAAGGAAACAGCATTGGAATCCTGGTATTTGCCGATTGCCTTAATACAAGGCATAGTCAGGAATTTGAAGATACCTTGTTTGAAAACATCGCCAATGCTGTCGGGGGAGCAATTTCTATTCAGAAGAACAGAGAGGAACTCATTAAGGCAAAGAACATTGCAGAGAACGCTACAAGGGTCAAATCGGAATTCATTGCCAATATGAGTCATGAGATCAGGACTCCGATGAATGCTATCCTTGGGTTTAGTGAAGCTCTTTACCATAAACTTGATTCTGAACAGCACCGTCAGATTCTGGAATCAGTATTACGAAGCGGGAACCTGCTTCTCTCACTTCTGAATGACATACTGGACCTTTCAAAAATTGAAGCAGGCCAGCTCGATTTAAATCTGCAACCTGTCGATCTTAAATATGCCCTTAATGACATTAAGCTACTCTTCAGGGAAAAAGCACAAAAAAAAGGTATCTCTCTGGATGTCTCAATCCCCGGAAACCTTCCAATGGTCATGATGCTCGATGAAGTCAGGCTAAAACAGATTTTGTTCAATCTTGTGGGCAACGCCGTTAAATTCACTATTAGTGGTTGGGTATCAGTGAGAATAAACTTCTCCTTTGATGAAGAAAAGAAAGATCACGGAGAGTTAAAAATAGAAGTTGAAGACAGCGGGATTGGAATATCCGAATCACAACATGAAATTATTTTTGACACTTTCCGGCAGGCATCAGGTCAGGCCAACCGGCATTTCGAAGGGACAGGCCTTGGTCTGGCAATATCCAGAAGACTTACCGAAAGAATGAATGGCTCACTTACTGTCAGCAGCAGTGAAGGACATGGATCGGTCTTTAAAATAGTTTTACCTGATATTGAGGTACTGAATTATGAACTAAAGCCATCAAATTCCTTCGACACTCCCGAAGTGATAGTTTTTGAAAAGGCTGAATTATTAATCATCGATGATGTAATAATGAACATAGAAGCCATTGAAAGTCTGCTGCCCGATTCCGAGCTTAGTTTTAAAAGAGCAATTTCAGGCTCCACAGCCCTTGAAATGGTCAAAAAAATTATGCCCGATCTTATCCTCCTCGATCTGAGAATGTCTGATATGGATGGATATGAAGTAGCAGGCAGATTACGAACTGATCCGTTGACATCAGCAATACCCCTGATTGTATTCACAGCTTCAGCGCTTAATTCGGACAAGATAATGGAAACCGGTTTATTTGATGGCTGCCTGTTAAAGCCGGTAAGCAGAGCAGCACTCAGGAGTCAACTTTCAAAATTTCTGCCACATTCTGTGATAATAAGATCTTCACCTACTTCACAACCAGTAAATAATATACCGGAAACACTTCCTTTGGAACTCATAAATGCATTGCCTGAATTCAAAGAGAGGCTTGAAACAGTTATCCTGCCTTTCTGGGAATCAATAAAAGACCAGCTTGTCCTGTTCAAAATTGAAGAATTTGCAACAGAACTTAAAAGCACAGCTTCCCTATTTAATTTCCCTTTCCTGAATGAATATGCTTCGAACCTCACAAATTCTGTTGAGACATTTGACCTGGAAAGAATTAATGAGGAAGTTAAGAATTTTGGTCTGATAATAAACCGGTTATTAGTATTGATCGAAGAATATCAGACAAATAAGTAATTTTTAAAAGTCAGTTGTTTTCTCAATAATAACTCATAAATGCAGAGATTTTTCCCTATATTTGAATTTGTAGAATCATTATAAGTTTTAACCGGACTGTAATAACTATAGTCCGATGGGGAATTTAAACACTGGGCATATTTGTTACTTAGGAAAATGGCAGGAATAAATAAGTTTATCCATGGTTGAAATGAACTTAGATCAGCCTGAAAGTAAAGACGGCAGAGATTTGCTTAAATCGGGAAGAGGGGATTTTTTATTTAGCGGGAATCTTCACATCGACGGTAACTTTTCCGGTAGACTTACCATTAAGGGTGTGTTATACCTTGGCCAATACGCACGTGTAACAGGTGAAATAGATGCAACCAATCTCGTTTGTAACGGTTACCTTGCAGGAAATGTTAAAATAGCACGGAAAGTTATTTTTGAAGAGAATGCTGTTTTTTCCGGAACCCTGTCGGCAGCAGAAGCGGAAATTTATAAAGGTTGTAGCCTTGGCGGTATGCGAAATATCGGACGGGTCATCGAAAAAGACCGGACAGGCGATAAAAATATCAGGAATAAATCCATTATGGACATTATTTCAATACCCGACGAAATAGTATTTCCAAAGGAACCACGATAGAAGAAGGAAATGCTGATTAAAATTCTTCAGCTGACAGGCAAACTTCTTGATTATGCGTAAACGGGATGACAAAAATATTTGAAAAAGGCACATCCCGATTGTAATTACAATTGAGGGTGATATCATTTACCCTTTTATTTTCCTGCATCAAATGGCTTGCAGGAGAATATGCAAAAAGGTCAATAGAAACAAAGAAAATAAGCTTTAATACAAAGAAGATCTTTAATTTCATCCGAGATAATAATTAATCAGATTAGACCAGGATAATTTACTTTTTATGAAAGTGTCAGCAGGGATTCTGCCCGGCTTTTCATTGACCTTCATAAAATTCGAATTTTCACCAGACTGCACAAAAAAAAGTCTCCCTCTCCATATTTTATGAATCAGGGAAATTATTGCGGTCTTCAGTTCAGTTGCCAATTTTTTCAGTGTTGATAACATGACAAAAATACAACAGCCTGATGCTTTGTGCTGTAGGGATTTGGATAATTCGTCGTAAGGAAAGATGGTAATGTTTTGTAGGTGAATGACCTACAATTGAACCTGAAATATTTGATTCCTTATACCAAAAAAAACTATATCCTCAGGCTTTTCATAACTCAGGGAACAGGTTTCCGGATAAATATTAAACAAAGGAAATAATCGAAAAATGTTCGTACAATTCGCCCTGAAGCCAAATAAGTCCT
>CAIPJU010000129.1 GCA_903865465.1 uncultured Bacteroidota bacterium | reverse complement strand
TGACCTGATAAAACAGAAACTACCACCTGAGACCCGTCAGGAAAGATTACGGAGGTTAACCGGTGTTGATCATTGCAGATGTCTTGTCTGTAAGGAAGGTAACATGGTCAAAATACGTGAATTGCCCAGGATACGATCGCCAGGTTGGATGGAGTTTGCTCAACCCTTTATGCAGAAATAATCCCGATTCATTTTTTCACTGTATGTGGAATCGGGAGAGGTATGTCAGGGCGAAGTCAAATTCGCGTCAAATTCAATAATTTCCCCCAACTCAGGCCGGGAAAGAGTATTTAAAAAGTCCCGGAAACCTGCAAAATATCAAAGAACACCTTTCAGGATCATCTTTAAAATCATACAAAACCGTCACTAAGTGCATAGGTCCTGGCCCGGTTGATGTGGTATGCTGAGCCTGCCGAAGTATAGTTCAACACAGACTCATCGCTGGGTCTTGCAGACCGCTCAGAGTCCTATTTATTGGGCATAGTTGGTATTATTTTAAATTCTTCTTTTTCAATAATCTGGCTGTATGATAAACCCGAAGAATATCTACCTGGCTTTTGCTTTTTACAAGATAAATTATCCGATAGTTACCATCTATAATTTCTCTGATTGATTTTTTCGAAAACTCAGGAACCATTCTACCAATGTAGGGATTCTCAATTATGGGTTGAACTCTCTGATATATTTTGTTTGCAGTTATTGAGGCGTAGCGAGTTGAATCTTCTGCTATGTAATCAAATATCTCCTTTAAATCTGAAATAGATAATTCAGTCCAGACTATTTTGACCATTTATCAATAATTACTTTTAAGTCCTCATTAGAAACAACTTTCCCTTCCTCGGACTGCTGCAATCCTTCTTCGATTTTCTCCATAAATATCAGCTTGTCAATTAACTCGTCGATTGTAAATTTATCAGGCAAGTTATTGATTGTTCTATTTACTTTCTCCTTTGTCAGCATAGCTTTCTTTTTTGTAAAGATAATGCTTTTGGAATTTTTATCTATCAGTGGCGATTTTTCCCCAATTATGCCCAACGTTTAGCCGCTATGCCCAGTAGCCGATTTGCGGGCTGCATCACCGTCAACCAGTACAATTTTTATGCGGGGTACATAGTTTCAAGTTGCACTATTTTAGGCTATTGGGCATAGTTGCTGTTGTGGTGCGTTTTTTTTATGAAGTTATTGGGTTAATTTGTATCTGACCTCCAATAGCTTTTAACACTTTCATAATTGTCTCAAATTGAGGTTTGGCTCCATCAGATAATGCCTTGTATAAACTTGGTCTGCTTAATCCTGTTTCTTCAGCAATTTTGGTCATTCCGATTGATTTTGCTATATGTCCAATTGCGTTTATAATATCTGAATTATTGCCTTCTTCCAGAACAGTATTAAGATATTCTGCAATCATTTCTTTGCTATCCAGGTAATCTGCAATATCAAATTTTGAGGTTTCCATTTCCTTATTTTTTAATCCTTTTAAAAATCTCTTTTGCTTTTTCAATGTCTTTTTGTTGAGTCGATTTGTCTCCACCTATTAGTAAAATAATGATTTTGCCATCTGTTTCTTTAAAATAAATTCTGTATCCTTTTGCGTAGTTTATTTTTAATTCTCGAATTCCATCCCCAACAGACTCGCAATCTCCAAAGTGGTCCTCATTTTCAATTTTTTGAATTCGGAACAAAATTCTGGCTTTGGCTCTTAAGTCTTTTAATTTTTTGATCCATTTGTCAAACTCGACTGTTTTTTCAATAAAATACATTTGAAATCGTATTCATTTGGATACAAATTTACACAATCTTTTTTATAAAAGGCTTTAATTGGCAATTCCCCAGGTCTTTTTAAATGCACTACAACGGCGGCAGCTAGGCATAGTGCGGGGCTGCGGTAGATGTACTAGTAGAGGTGCCTGAAAATTTAATGCGATAGATAAAGCATTCGGTTGCTTTGAATCCCGCATTATGCCTAGCTGTTGTTATATGCGGTTTTTAATTCTAACAACAACT
>CAIPJU010000128.1 GCA_903865465.1 uncultured Bacteroidota bacterium | reverse complement strand
ATTTTTTGAACAAATCGGACCCCGAAGAATGGCTATTCCACATTAAATCAGATCAGATCACAAACTGTCGCGAATGCAATGTCTATAACGAATTTTGTGAGTAAAGAGGCTTTCCTTTCTGCAAGTAGGTCAATGATTTGCAGCTTGCTTTTGGCTACTGGCGGTTAGCTGGAATGCCTGTAACTAATTGACTTTTATTCTTAACCTTGATCTGAAATGACGATTTTCTCCAGATAAGGTTCAGCAAGTTGCCAGATGCATTTGATCTAATATTTTTATTAACCACATCAAACGTCCCAGAGACTAATGTAATCTAATATTCCGTTATTTGAAAAGAGATGTGTGAAAACAATGCCAATCAATTTTATTTAATATTATAACAAAATAATATCGTTTTCGATAATGAATTAAAATAAATTCTTACTAGATTTGTAAAATAGTATTTTAAAGTCAAAAAAATGGCTCAGGATTTTTCCAGAATCAATTCCAAAGAGATGAATAAGCTTAACAAGAGTAAAGTTCTTAAGCTTATTTTTGAAGGGAAGGCGCTTTCGACAGGTGACATCATAAAACAAACCGGGTTGACTGCTCCTTCGGTATCGCGACTGGTTAAGTCACTGATTGCGGAGGAAGGTTTGGTAAAGCATTCCGGAATTGGCCATTCCAACGGAGGAAGGCCACCTGTGTTCTATGATTTTGACGGTTCAGGAAAGTATATCATTGGAATTGATGTTGGGGCAACATATATCAGGGCCGTTCTCTCTAATCTGAACGCCGAGGTTTTATATGAGCTTGAGGTGTTAACAGAGAGAGAGAAAGGATATGATAGTGTTATCCAAAAATTAATTGATATCATAGGAAGGTTATCAAGCAGGAAAGGGATCGATTCGGGGAATATAATGGGAATTGGAATTGGTGTTGCAGGGCTAATCGATAAAAAAAAGCACAACATCAATTTTTCGCCCGACTTCCAGTGGGAAAATGCTTGTTTTTACGACGATCTGGTTAAGAATTCTAATATTCCCATCTACATCGATAACTCCACAAGGCTGATGGCCCTGGGCGAGCTGGGCTATGGAATTGGTAAGAGGTGTGACAACTTCATTGTCGTAAATGTTGGCTATGGAATTGCAGCTGGAATTGTTATAGATGGCAAGACAATTTCGGGCAGTTTTGGTCATTCCGGCGAGTTCGGTCACATGACCATCAATCCATGTTCTGAAGTTGTCTGTGAATGCGGACAGCATGGTTGCCTTGAAGCTCTGTCATCGGGAAGAAGAATTGCAGAAACAGGTCGGGAGAGGGCCATAGAGAGCCCATTACTTCAAGAGCTTTGTCAGGGCAATACCCTGAAGATTGATGCAAAAATGGTCGCAGACGCCGCTAGGTCAGGTGATAAAGTTGCAAACGAAATACTAGACGCTGCAATTGACAATCTGTGTTTAGGAATACGAAATATTGTAAATCTGCTCGACCCGGAGATGATCCTGATCGGGGGTGGGGTATCATTAAATGGGGAAATATTCTTTAAAAAGCTGGCCTTGCTTATGGAAGGGAAGCTTATGCCTACAAAATCAAACATCAATATTGCCTCTGTTACCTTCGGTGAGAATTCCACTATAATGGGGGCGCTGACACTGGTTCTGCATAAAGTGCTGAATTTTGAATTAATCAACTAAGCGTGATTAAACGCATTTTAAAATAAACCTATTGAT
>CAIPJU010000127.1 GCA_903865465.1 uncultured Bacteroidota bacterium | reverse complement strand
TTTAACCGCCATGCGGTATTCATTTCTCTTGCTGTAAATAATCTACAAAACTATATCGCCTACGGCGAATGGAAGATATTTAAGTTGACGGTTATACCTTGGGGAGCAAAGAACTGATGAAAGGGTAAGCATAGTAATTCGGCGCAGCAAAAATAAATTTACTCCTGTTCGGGTAGGAGTAAGAAAAATGATTCTTAATCAACGTTGAATTCATTATTAAAGATCCCTTTTAGCCAAATCAATAAAACTGAATGATAAGAATTACTAAGATATTCAATATCGATGTACTTTTACAAAAAAAAAGTTGTGACTGACAAGAAAAAGCTATGCGGGCTGACTGCAGCTGAGATATTTGAATTAATCGAACCATGGGGTTACAGCTTATCACATGCTGTGGCAATTACAAACAGTTTGTATAAAGTTAAGGCCAGCGGGATTGCCGGGATTAGTAAAATCCCAAAGGCATTAAAGGAGAAGCTAAGCCTCGAATTTGAAATGGGTGTTGATAAACCTGTAAGGTGTGAAAAATCTGCTGATGGTGCAATCAAATACCTTTTTCAGAGTGATTCGGGGCTTGAATTCGAAACTGTATATATTCCTGATGGTAAAAGGAATACTGTTTGTGTTTCTGCACAGTCGGGCTGCAGAATGGGATGTTCTTTTTGTGCCACAGCGAGTTATGGCTTCAGAGGGAATCTTTCAGCCGGGGAGATCTTAAGCCAGGTAATTGGTATTCCGGAAGCCGGGAGAATAACCCATGTTGTCTTCATGGGTATGGGCGAACCTTTGGATAACTATGATAATGTACTTAAATCCTGCGAAATCATTAATTCTGAGTGGGGCAAGGCAATAAGCAGAAGAAATGTTACTGTTTCAACAGTCGGGCTCTTAATTGGGATTGAGAAATTCTTAAATAATTCTCAATGTAATCTTACCCTTAGTCTTCATTCTCCCTTCCCTGAAGAACGTAAGCAATTTGTGCCGGTAGAAAAATTCTACCCATCCGGGGAGATTATTCGTTTGATGAAGGAATATCCGCGCGTAAAGAAGAGAAGATTCAGTCTGGCTTATGTTATGATCGACGGCGTAAATGATTCCGATGAGCACCTGCAGGCATTAAGGGAACTTATAACTGGATCGGAAATAAGAATTAACCTGTTGCCCTATCATCCGACAGAAAAAGGTGGATATAAATCTTCATCTCCTGAAAAGATGAATTATTTTAAACATAATTTAATGATCTCAGGAATCTCAGCCTCAGTCAGGAAATCGAGAGGAAGCGACATATCGGCGGCATGCGGGCTTCTGGCTTCCTCCTTAAAACGCTAATATTTGTTAATCAGCTGAAAAATATGTTCATCAATATAAGCCTGTGAAGTTTTAACCCACTCTTTCTTAACTCCGCATTCAGTGAAGCCAACCTTTTTAAAAAGGTCAATACTCTCCTTATTATTCGAGAGGATATTGCAGAATAGTTGGTGTAGCTGGAGTGTTTTGAAGCAGTATTCTACAAGACATTCAAGCGACATCAGGGCATAACCTTTTCTTCTGTAATTAACATCAGCTATCAGAATTCCGACACCGGCCCGTTGGTGAAAAGGATCGAATTCAAAGATGTCAATTGTCCCTATTGTTTTCTTATCAGCAATATGGTCAATCATTAATCTAAGCTGGCCGGTTTCGTAGATATTCTTATTTGATTGTTCAAGGTATTGTCTTAGGGTAAACCTCGAAAAAGGGGAAATGGTATTACTGATGATCCATACAGATTCATCGTTTTCCCATTCATACAATATTTCCAAATCCTCAGGTTCTAAGGCCCTGAGGATTATCTCCCTGCATCTCATTGAGAATGGCGTTATTCTGCTTAAAATATTAATGGCCAATAAAAAGGATATCTCTTACTGAGATATCCTTTTTATTTCATATTCATTTATTACATAAGCTGTTGTGAATCCATTTTCTTTTGCATAATCACGGTATTTATTAGCATCAGCAAGGGTTTTAAAGTAGCCGAGAATGTAAAGTGAAGTGGTATCAGCCTGTTCAGTTTTTATGGAGATCATATCGCTTATCTTGAGGTTAGCGAAATAATTATCAGCCAGTTTCTGGTGTGATGAGATCAATACAACACTGTATTTTACCGAAGAAGCGTGACGGAGGTGTTGCGGTGCAAATGCTTCCTGGGTAATTGTAACACCGGTCTTTGGGTCGCGTACGCCGAACATTACCCTTCTGTTGTACTTCCTTCCTTCGGGATTATCAGAACCATCGCTGTTGGTATTATCAATTACAAAGTCTGTTGCTCCGTAAGCCTTCTTAATAAGTCTCTGTGGTGGAATTCCTGATTTTGTCAGGTATTCGATTGCCACCTGAGCCCTTTTATCAGCAAGATTCATATTATATGCCGTCGATCCTTTAGAGTCGGTGTATCCTGCAATTTCGAGTGTTGCATTTGGGTGTTGAACCATTAATATCCTTATGGCTTCAAGGCTTTCTTTTGCCTGATCATCCAAGGTGGAGCTATTGTAATCAAACAGAATATTTTTTACAGAGAGAAAGTCGGAAGCAGAGCTTGTTGATACCAGTGACATAGTAGAACTTAATGCCATAAAGTTTTCCTTAAATCCAAGAGGCAGATTAAAATTAATAGTATCAGCCTGATAACCGGCATGACTTACTACAAGCATATAATCCCCTGGTTTTACATCGAACTTAAAGGAGGTCGAATCAAACAGCGAAACATTCTTTTTGTTGCCTCTCTCAAAATCAGATAACTGTAACTGTACCTTCTTTGGGTCGACAACTTTGCCATCAGAAAGCTTGATTGTTCCTTTTACTGGTGTGATTTTTTCTGCCGGATCTTCAGCAACAACAGCAAATATATTTCTCATCCTCATTTTTTCAACGAAGATACTGGTAATGAAACCTGGTGCATCATTATTCAGGATGAAGAACTGATTGTCAGCAGTACCGCTGAAGACATATGGAATACCGACCGGGGTGGTCCAAAGCCCGTTATTAAATACTGACCTGAATACATATGCATTGCCAACCGATATATGACCTGTTGAACTAAATAGAAGAGTCTTTGTATCAGGATCGTAGAAAGGTGTAGTCTCATCCGAAGGGGTATTAATTGCATCACCTAGATTTTCAGGTCTGGTCCATGACCCGTCGGGGTTTTTATCAGAGAGCCAGATGTCAGATCTTCCTTTACTGCCAGGCCTGTTGCTGGCGATATATATATGCTTGCCATCGGGTGTAATAAAACCGTGCGACTCCCAATAGATTGTGTTTATTGGCGATCCCATGCTCTTAA
>CAIPJU010000126.1 GCA_903865465.1 uncultured Bacteroidota bacterium | reverse complement strand
GTTCCGATGGAAACTGTTTTCAAGGGGAATGATATCACTTCGAAATACAGGAATTCAGTATATTATGCCGATAAATCGCTTGGAGCCTTCCTCGACTGGGCTAAGACAACACCCTGGTGGAAAAACACTCTTTTTATTATGGTTGCAGACCATTGCAGCCGGAATTTCAGCGATATACCAGCCGGTTCACCCTATGTTTTCAGGATACCTATGATATGGACAGGAGGAGCTCTTGAAGGCCGCGGTATGAAGATCGACAAGAAGGGAAGCCAGGTTGATATAGCAACAACCCTCTTAAATCAGCTGGGTTTTAAAGGTGATTTTCCCTTCAGCAAGGATTTGTTGGCGGATGATTCAAAATCCTTTGCTTTCTATACCTATAATGAAGGTTTCGGATTTGTGACCGATAGTTCGGCTGTACAATATGATCATAAAGCCGGGAAAATTGTATCAAGGGAAGGGAAGAATCCGGCTTTTGCTGAAACTGCCGGAAGAGCATTCCTTCAGGTTCTGTTCGATGATTTTCTAAAGAGGTAAAAACAGCGGTTCGGGTTGTTTATATGGAATTGAATAATTTCCTGACTACCAAATTAGGATTAGCTATGCTTTATATTTTTAATTTTCAGGTTGGCGGCACGATTATTGCGGATACTTACAACTGAAACCGACCCTGTAACCTATGAAATCTTCTTTGACAATTATTTCCCTGTTGTTGTTTTTTTGCTGTACAACAATCAGTTATTCCCAGCATTTTAGTGCCGGTTTATCGAGCGGAATAAACTTCTCAGATATTCATGGACAGCTGCCTGTTGGTAAATGGAAATTCATGCCTGGTTCCGTGCAGAATATTTACCTTAACTATTCATTGAATAAAAATTATGGTATTCAAACAGGAATAAGTTATTATTCAATAAATTATTCCCATAAATATTCAGACGATAATTCTTATCCCATTTATTATCAATTCACCACTTCAGATATGATCGGGCCATATTACCGTTCAAACGAGATGATGGATTTCCGGTTTCTGCGGATACCTCTGTTATTTACCCTTTCAATACCTGCAAAAATTCAATTCACAATGAAAGCAGGGATGTTTGTATCTTTTCTTCAGACTTACAATCTGAATCTCTATTATCCGCCCGTTAGCCAGCCCAAAGCTGAAAAGCACGATTACGGGTATCTGTTTTCTTCCGGTTTATCTTACCCTTTTGCTGAAAATTTCCTTGTAACTTTTGATGTCTCTTATTTTACAGCAAGAAAGAAATTCCTTGAGGGATACAGTTACAGACATGGAGGCTCAGAATTTTCTTTTGGTGTTGAATATACGGGATTCCTGAAAAAGAAGAAAAACCATTCAATTACAATAAATAGCAATGATTCTTTATCTTCGAAGATATCGGTCACTCTTGTTGCAGGTTCAGCTTACTCATGGAGAATGAAGACAAGAGGAGAAGGAAACTATGGAGGAACTGCATCTTCAATGGTCGGTTTTGAACTTCATTTTCCGGTAGGGAAGGGGGGATATTTCCAGACTGGTCTGATTTTGGAAAGGATGGGATATTCTGTGAAGGATTCCACATCATCATTTTACAAAATATTAAGTAAGGATAGTCAGAATTATTATGCAAATACAAAAGTTCAGATTGACTATGTTGTTATTCCTGCTCTTATTGCATTCCCGATAGGAAAGAGAAACGGTTTGATTTTTAAGACAGGCCCCTGGCTTGGGCTGAAGATGAACGCCAGAACCGTTGGGAAAGCTTATATTAACTATCATTCGGATAACTACTACCAGTTAAAAGAGAGTATCGTTTACGATGATATGGAGAAAATGTTTAAAAGCTACGATATTGGCTGGATAGCAGGTTGTGGTGTTTCTGTACCAGTTATAAAAAATTACAAGGCAGATCTTGAATTACTATACACAGCTGGTTTCAGAGATGTCTTCGATCATTCGGGTGAAGCAGTCCAGGCAAATCCTTACACTCCTGCATTTTCTGTGAACAACAGGACAATATCCCTTCTGATTGGCTTTAAAATACCTGTTTCAAATAAATAAGATCATATGAAAAGAGCTTTTTTGTTGCTTGCTGTTGTTGCTTTTGTTTATTCGTGCGACAGGTATCCTGATCCGTCTACAAAAACTGTGAGAGCGTATTCGTTTTATTTTACACCTCAACAGAGATCTTCTTATTTTGGTGGAGAGCTGGTCAGTGATTCAGTAACATTGCATGTAACTAATAATTTGACTTCTTCCAACGATTCGGTAAGGGTTGAATTTGAAGTGGTTAGTGGTGGTGGT
>CAIPJU010000125.1 GCA_903865465.1 uncultured Bacteroidota bacterium | reverse complement strand
GTTGCTTATGTTTTATGCAGATAACAATCTCATTCTGAAAGTATTTTCACTTACGAATTCCACCTATCCACTAATTCGTAAAGCTTTTAAAATCTCCTCAACCTTTACTGATTTTAACTTTTTTACAGGACTGTATGATTACTATAGGCAGGCATATCCTGAAGCACATCCGGTTTATAAACCTCTTGCAATTCTTTTTCCACCGGGGAATAAACAAAAGGGATTGATTGAACTCAGGCATACAGCCGAGAAAGGTTTATTACTTAAAGCGGAATCAGCATACTTTCTTTCAGGTATATACCAGACTTATGAAAAGAATCAGACTGAAGCTCTGAATATTAGTCGTTTACTCTCATATTCTTATCCTTCAAATATTCATTACAAAGCTATCTTTATAAAGAATCTTCTGATTTCAGAATTTTATAAGGAGGCCGAAAAGATGATATATTCCGGCGGAGAAGCAAACAATTATTTCTATCAGGCAGAGCTGACAATATTCAGGGGATTTCTGGAGGAAAAAAAATACGATAATTACAAAATGGCTGTGGAACTGTACAACAAAGGAATTGAGAAGATATCGGTATTTGGAGAATTAGGAAAAGAGATTCAGGCTTTTGGATGGTTAGGCCTTAGTCGAATCAGTGCCCTGGAAAATGATTTCCGAAGTGAAAAGATTTACCGTGAAAAAGCATCAAAGCTTGCTGATATTAAAACTATTGATTTTTCGCATGATAATTCTAATAATGAATTAAGCCAGAATAAAATTCTCAAATAATCCTATTTTAATCAGACTATCATAACATATATTTACCTCAGAAAAAGCCTGTTGAATATAAAACGAGTAGCGGGCATAACAAATTAACATATTATCGCCTGAATATAAATCCATTCTCAATTAAGGTTCCCAATACTCATTTAAACTTAATATAAACCCCACGAAATCTCTTCGGGAGCTCCCTGATAACCCGCATGTAACTTAGAGTTTTCAGACAATTCCCAGTAAAGATTCATTAGTTTTTTCCTGATAGCCCCCTTATCAAACTGGATTATCAATTGGGCAGAAATATTTAAACCTTCATTATAAAACTCTCCATCGCTAATCATTCTTGTGGTTAGCCTGATAAACTCACCTAAATCGGAAGCAGAGATATATGGATTTTCATACAGAACTTTATACTCTTCAATGTTCCTGAAAATGACAGGCATTCCACAGGCTGCTGCTTCAATTGGCGTAAGGGGGCAGTTTTCCTGATAGGAGGGGAAAAGCATCAGATCAGCTGCGGCATATATGTAAGGCATCTGTTCAAGTTCAAAGTTACCTGCATATTTAAAGTTCTCACCAGCCTCCTTCATCTTATCATTTATTCGTGAAATACCTTCTGATAAGGCACCGAAAGGCCTTCCTCCTGCCCAGATAAACCTGGCTGACGGAATGTGCTTAGATACTTCAATAAAATCTTCAATGCCCTTTCTTCCAATTAACTGACCAGCTCCCAAAACAACAAATTCATGCTCGTTCAGACCCAGCATTTCTCTTCCCTTTCTTCTTTTCTCTTCGCTCCTTTTCCATAACCCTGTATTTACAGGATTAAAGATCCTGACCAGTTTCGTTGTAGCCCCTGTCTCAATAATTGATTTTTCGACCATCGGCGAAATAGCTATACATACATCGGCATAGGAATAAACCAGCCTGAGCCCCAGAGTTATTATTGGCTTGAAGAGTCTCCATAATGGCAGTGACCCATTTATGGAATCGGGTGTTACATGCGCTGTGAATACTCTGCGCCCCTTATATTTTATTCCTTTCCAGAAATAATATAAACCATAGGTGTGACCGTGAAATACATCTCCAGTTCCTTCACCGTTAACAACTACATCAACGTCATCTTTACATTTTAAAAGGTCAACGTGATCTCTGAAAGCAGTATGTACTCCGGTTGCTTTCATAACAAATTCTGTTTCGGAGACAATATGTATTTTCATTTTTATTAATATTTATAAGTAATTGACAAAAGAGTCAAAAGCTCACATAAATTGAGGCTTTGTTCTGGTTTCAGCTTATTTGCTTTTTGAGATATTTCTGACCTATTACAATCAGAATAAGAAATAGAACGATTAACAGAAAGATGTATTTGAATATTGTGATATATTCAGAGAACCAGGTCCATGACGG
>CAIPJU010000124.1 GCA_903865465.1 uncultured Bacteroidota bacterium | reverse complement strand
CCAGGGAAATAAAATTTATGCCACTGATAAATCAACCTCTTTTACCTTTTTTGAAGAGGAAGCCGGAATTTTCAGGTTTAGAAAATACATGCGTGACTTTGAATGGGAGGTTAAATCGCGTCAGACCATGAATGAACTTGGTTATTTCTCGGATGATGAGATTAACTTCTATCCTGTTGGCGGGGAGAGTAAACAAAAAGAGGACCTGTACAGGCTGATTGAATCTGTAAACAGGAATTACGAGGAGATTACTGAGGCAGGTTTCGAGATAGTCTCACGACTCGACAACAAGTATAATCTTCAACCTGTTACAATAGGAATAAGCAGCCAGATAGAAAATGACTGGTTCGACCTCAAGGCAAAGGTGAAGGTAGGGAACCTCGAAATCTCATTTAACAGCCTGAGAAAAAACATATTACAGGGAATCAGAGAATACATATTGCCCGATGGTTCAGTAGCAATTCTTCCTGAGACCTGGTTTGCAAGGTACAGGAATTTATTTGAATTTGGTAAGAGTGACGGTGATTCGCTGAAGATACACAAACAGCATTTTGCACTTCTTGCCGACACTATCTCCGAAACCGGTCATCACGGATTTGAGAAGCTTGAACAGTTGCTTAAGAAGGATCAGATTCCTGAAATAAAACCACCCGAGGGGCTTAAATGCACAATGAGGCAATACCAGGCAGATGGGCTTAACTGGCTCAACTTTCTCCAGAATGCAGGATTGGGAGGTTGCCTTGCTGATGATATGGGTCTGGGAAAAACTATCCAGACAATTGCTCTTCTTCTTCACAACAAGGAAAACTTCAGGAAAGGAGCCGAAAACATGAAAGCAGCCGAGATGGTTCCTGACAAAAAGGGAGAGAGGCTTACAACTCTTATTATAATGCCGGCTTCGCTGGTCTATAACTGGGAAAACGAGATTAACAGGTTCGCCCCGGGATTGAAAATATTCAGCTATAAAGGAAACCAAAGGAAAAAGGCAACAGAATACTTTAAGGACTACGATATAATAATTTCAAGCTATCATACTGTAAGACAAGACATTGAACTAATCAGTACTTTTTATTTTCATTATATTATTCTCGATGAAAGCCAGGTCATAAAGAATCCGGCTTCCATGCTTTACAGAACAGTATCGCGGCTTAAATCCGATTATAAACTTGTTCTTTCAGGAACGCCGGTTGAAAATTCCCTTACGGACCTGTGGACTCAATTGAATTTCGTAAATCCGGGATTGCTGGGTGAGCTGGCATTTTTCAGAAGGGAATATGCCAAGCCTATCGAAAAAATGGGGGACGATGAAAAGGAGGTTAAATTAAGAAAAATCATTCAGCCCTTTATTCTGCGCAGAACGAAGGAGATGGTAGCCAGTGATCTTCCTCCTATCTCGGAACAGACTGTACTTTGCGACATGACAGAAGAACAGTTCAAACTCTATGATGAGGAAAAATCTGCTGTAAGAAACAGTCTGCTGGAGAATATGGAATCAAGCGGACATGAGAAATCGGCGATCCTGGTTTTGCAGGGGCTCATGAAACTGAGGCAGATCTCAAACCATCCCCTGCTCACCTATGAAAACTATGCTTCCGGTTCCGGCAAATTCGATACTGTTCTCCAGGACATGGAGAGTGTAATCTCCGAAGGACATAAAATTCTGGTATTCTCATCATTTGTACGTCATCTTGAACTCTATTCTGATGAACTCAACAGAAAACGTATCAGATATTCGATTCTCACAGGGGCGACTATCAACAGGGAAAAGGTTGTAAACGATTTCCAGGATGATCCTGAAAACAAGATTTTTCTTATTTCGCTTAAAGCCGGCGGGGTAGGATTGAACCTTACTGCTGCCGATTATGTTTTTATACTTGATCCCTGGTGGAACCCCGCCTCAGAGGTACAGGCGCTGAACAGGGCACACAGGATAGGGCAGAACAAAAGCGTATTTGTGTACAGATACATAACCGGAAATACCATTGAAGAGAAAATCGTCAGGTTGCAGGAAAAAAAGTCTAAGCTGGCTGATACTTTCATAACGAGTAATAACCCACTTAAAGACCTTGATATTCATAATATTCTTAACATAATAGGATAAAAACAAATCGATGAAAGTACTTGGAATAAATTGCAGCCCCCGCAAAGGAGGAAATACCGAAATTCTTATCAGGGAGGTCTTCAGGGCACTCGAAAAGGAGGGTATAAAGACCGAATTCTTCCAGCTTGGAGGTAAAGATGTATCAGGATGTATTGCCTGTATGAAATGCAGGAAGAAGGAAGATGGTATTTGTCATCAAAAAAACGAAGCGATAAATGAATGCATCGCGAAGATGTTGAAAGCCGATGGAATTATCATTGGCTCTCCGGTATATCATGCTGATTTATCGGCCGATACCAAAGCACTTATTGAGGTGGCAAGCTATGCCTTAAGGGGATCAGGCAGCCCGCTGAAACACAAGGTTGGAGCCGGAGTCATTGCAGTGCGAAGGGCCGGGGCAATTCACGCTTTCGACAGCATTAACCATTTCTTCCTTATCAACGAGATGATAATACCGGGATCTTCATACTGGAATATCGGTATTGGCAGGGAAAAAGGTGAGGTTGTGAAAGATGAAGAAGGTATGAATACCATGAAGGTGCTTGGGGAAAATATGGCCTGGCTTCTGAAAAAGACAGCAGGTAAAGGAAAGAAAAAAGCTGATGAAGAATCAGTCCTTTCCGGTCTTAAATCAGAAAAGACAGATCCCGCCGGAGTACCCGTGACAAAAGAGGAAAAAAATAAGAAGCCAAAAAAGAAAAGGTAATCGAGTAGGAGGAAAATAAAGTAGTTTTCCTCCTACTTTATTTTCCGACCTCTCACACCACCGTACGTACGGTTCTCGTATACGGCGGTTCCTTAATAAACAACTCTTACCGATTCATAATAATCCAGCAAGAAAACGTATCCGGCTTTGCGTAAACGATCATTCGTGACTGTACGTGACAGGATAAAACTATTGGCAGTATGCCAGTAGCTCTTCCTAGTATTCGCCCACTCATAAGCCTTGTATTTGTTAATGCCTAGCTTAATTAGATTTGCCATTTTGGTTTTAATCCGTTTCCATTGTTTCCAGATTACCATTCGTAGCCTGCGGCGATACCATTCATCTGTTTTCTCTAAAAGTTTGCGCATATCAGCCAACTTGAAGTATTGCACCCAGCCTTTGATGTATTGACTTAGCGCTTCCTTCCGCCGTTCGTTGCCCCATCCGTTGCTTCTTGATGTCAACTGTTTAATCCGTGTTTTCATCTTTGTTACACTTTTTGGGTGTATCCGTAGCCTTCCTTCCCCTTTCAATCGGTAAAAGGTGTAGCCAAGGAACTTGATGTCCTTCACGGTTGCAACCTGACTCTTGTCCCGATTGACTTTTAAAAATAGCATCTTCTCAATGTAAGATACGATGCTTTCCATCGTCCTTTCGGCACTGCGGCGGCTCTTGCAGAGTATTACCATATCGTCGGCATAACGAACAAACTTATGTCCTCTCTTTTCAAGCTCCCAGTCCAATTCATTCAGAAGGATATTTCCCAACAGCGGACTTAACGGACCGCCTTGTGGTACGCCTTCATAAGTTTCTTCGTAGTGGCCTTTCTGCATTACTCCTGCATTGAGGTATTTGTGGATAAGTGACACCACACGTCCGTCCTTAATGGTTCGGGAAAGTACCTCTATCAGCTTACTATGGTTGACGGTATCAAAGAACCGTTCCAAATCCATATCTACAGCGTAGATATAGCCTTGAGTAATGTAGTCCTGACATTTTCGAAGAGCTTGATGAGCGCTGCGTTTGGGTCTGAACCCGTAGCTGTACGCTGAAAACTGTGGCTCGTAAATCAAGGTCAGTTTTTGTGCAATGCTTTGTTGGATTACTCTGTCAACAACCGTGGGTATTCCCAACTGGCGTTGTTTTCCGTTTTCTTTGGGTATCAGTACCCGTCGTACCGGATTGGGGCGATATTTCCCCATTTGGATGGACTTAATTAGCACATCTTTGTTGGTGACAAGATAGCCTTTTAAGGACTCTACCTCCATTTTGTCCACTCCACTAGCACCCTTATTGCGCTTTACTTGTTTGAAAGCTGCATTAAGGTTAGGTGCTGAAAGGATATGTTCTAAAAGCCCATTCCCTAATTGATAATCATTGGTGGTGAGGTTGTTTTCAGTTATCCACATAAAAGTCTGCCCTCCCACATAGCCTTCGGATGCCGTCCTATCTTTCTGTGACCAGGTCTTTGATAGCTCAAAGATTTTCTGCTTTCTTACCTTCATCTTGGTAACATTCATTTACTACTCACTCATTAAGGTTCAGCCCTTCCCACATTGAGGAGTTATGTGGTAATATGGCTTCGGCTGACTTCTCACGGTAAACCTTATTTCGACCATGATTCACACTCTGTTTCGTCATGTCCATGAGATCTCCCCGGGTAAGAACGATTACTTTCATCCCATCTATCTGCTCCATTTACTTTGGTTACCCCGGACAGAATCGGACTTCGTTTTGTTATGCAAACTCATCCGGTAACCTTAAGCCTTTTATGAAGTTCCTGTTCGTCAGACCGGGATTTTGCCTCCGGCTTCCTTCAGATTCCACCTCGCGATGGACACCCTTGCCCTTGGCTAACGCTTCCTACTGTCAAGGTACGTTTGGGACTTTCACCCTAAAGTCATCGCCCATGCCGGGCGCACATATAAGAAGACGGCCGGAATAAACCGGCCTTCTTCTTATATCAAAGTTCAGCTTTTTAATTATGGCTGCATGAATGTCCATCTGCCGTAT
>CAIPJU010000123.1 GCA_903865465.1 uncultured Bacteroidota bacterium | reverse complement strand
GGCTCCAATGACCAGATCGAGAGCTATTGGTAATATTCCCAATGAGCTGGTAGCTGAGTTTTATAAGCAGCGATCTGCAGCTGGATTAATAATTACAGAAGGAACATCACCTTCCCCAAACGGATTAGGTTATTCCAGGATACCAGGGATTTACAGCAAAGAACAGATAGCCGGATGGAAAAAAGTTACTGAAGCAGTACATAATAACGGATCAAAAATATTTGTTCAGCTCATGCATACAGGCAGAATCGGACATCAGCTCAATCTGCCTGAGGAAGCAAAAATCATTGCTCCTTCTGCCGTAAAAGCTGACGGGCAGATTTGGACCGATTCAAATCAGATGCAGGATTATCCTGTACCTGCAGAAATGACAACCAAAGAGCTGGCCATGACAATAAAGGAGTTTGCCGATGCAGCAAAGAACAGTATCGAAGCCGGATTTGACGGAGTTGAAATACATAGTGCCAATGGCTATTTGCTGGAGCAATTTTTATCCCCTGTCAGCAATAACCGGGCTGATAATTATGGCGGCAGTATTGAAAATCGTTGCCGTTTTGTACTTGAGGTGGCTAAAAGCGTTGCTGAAACAATTGGTAAAGAGAAGACAGGTATCCGTCTTTCACCTTATGGTGTTGCAAGTGATATGCCACATTATCCTGAGATAGAAGCCACTTATAAGTATCTGGCAGAACAGCTAAATATAATTGATATAGAATATATTCATATTGTAGATCATTCTGCTATGGGAGCCCCGGCTGTACCTCAGGAGATGAAAACAGCGATTAGAAACAGCTTCAGAAATTCCATAATAATATCTGGCGGGTATGATATTGACCGGGCTGAAGCTGATCTTAACAAAGGTCTGGGTGATCTGGTTGCCTTCGGACGGCCATTTATAAATAATCCAGATCTTGTTGAAAGGCTAACCAACGGATGGCCTCTTTCGACTGATCTTAACTACGACCTGCTATACACCCCTGGCGAAACAGGGTATACCGATTACGCCATATATAAACAGTGAACTTTGCAGGGCCATGGATAACAAAAAGAGTCAGGAATATACAACTATCCCTGACTCTTTAAGAGACAAATGGCATCCGGAAAGGTGAATGAAGCACTTTATCACTCAACCTGATTAAGTGCTATATTGGTATAAGAATTAATTGGTTATTCGTGATAATTCAGCACTTTTTCTTTTTAGTGAAGAAATCAACTACTTTTAAGGGTCAATAATCTAGATTTAATTTTGACAACTAAAAGTATCTTCATTATGAAATCACGATTTTTTTGCATCTTAATTCTGCTAATTTCTGTTTTAACTTTTAATAATTTGACGATTAGTGCTCAGGACAAAGCAGAGTGGCCCTGTTTTCATGGATCAGACCGTCAGAATAAATCGAATGAAAGCGGCCTCTTGAATGGCTGGCCAACCAACGGACCAGTATTATCATGGACTATCTCAGGACTGGGTGAAGGATATAGTTCTGTAGCCATAGGGGGTGGACTCTTATATACGGCGGGGGAAATCGAAAATCAGACCTATCTCTTTGCTTATGATCTAAATGGAAAACTTCAATGGAAAAAACCAAACGGAGCTGCCTGGACAGTTAAAGTAGAGTGGGCAAGTTCATATAACGGCCCAAGAAGCACTCCCGCCTACGATAACGGATCGGTCTATCATCTGAGTGAGGCAGGCAGGCTGACTGCATATAATTCAAAAACAGGAAATATAATATGGTTCAGAGATCTGACGAAGGATTTCAAAGCTGAGATACCTATGTATGGATTTAGTGAATCGGTGCTTATTGACGGGAATAACCTTCTTGTAAGGCCTGCAGGAGAGAAAGGATTCCAGGTATGTCTCAATAAGAGCAACGGAGAGCTTATATGGGCAAATACAGAAATTCCAGGAGACTATGGATACAACTCATGCATAATCAGTGATTTCGGAGGATATCATCAGCTAGTCGGCGCCAGTTCAAATTGCTATTACAGTATTGATATAAAAACAGGCCGGCTTCTCTGGAAAGTCGATGCTGAGAACCAATATAAGCTAAACTGTTCTGATGCAGTCGCTTTCAAAGAGAATATAATTCTGTCGGGTGGTGATGGAAAAGGATGTATGATGGTCAGACTAAAAACATCAGGAAATGGTATTACAGCCGAAAAGACATGGCAGACTGATTTAATGGATAATTATCATGGCGGAATTATTCAGCACAACGGATATTTATATGGTTCCGGAGCCTCAAAAAGGAGCTGGTACTGTATTGAATTACTCACCGGCAGGCAGATGTGGAAAACACAAGGAATCGGATCTCTCACCTATGCCGATGGTATGCTCTACCTTTATGATGAGAAAGGTTCGATGAAACTGGTAAAAGCTTCACCCTATAAGTTTGAAAAAGTCGGTGAGTTTAAAGTGCCAGAAGGAGGAAAAGGACCATACTGGGCCCATCCGGTTGTATGCGGAGGCAGGCTTTATTTACGCCACCAAGATAAATTGTTTGCATATAATATCAGCAGTAAATAATTCAAGGGTTTACAGCCGCGATCAGGCCAATACTTCTTCAAAGGAAAATCCATTGAGGAATATTTTCGTTGTGGTTGAGCTTTGTCATATATCAGTATATTTGCTATTAATTACCCCAATTTTAGCATAGACCCCCATGAAAAAGTTCATATATTTTATATCTGTCATTTTGTTGATTTCCGGTAATGCCTGTTCTCAATCTCATAAGAAAGAGTTAAAACCGGAAAACACACAGGTTGGAGGTTCAAAAAACACACTTTCAGGCAGTTTTGTTGATTTTTCAGGTAAGTGCAATTGGTCACAGCAGAAATGGGAAAGTCAATTCCAGGAAATGAAAGAAATCGGTATGAACACTGCCATTATTCAATATATTTCATACAATGATACCACCTGGTTCAATTCGGACAATAATTTCACCGGTATAAAATGCCCCGATGCCCTTCCAAATCTTCTGGCTGCGGCAAATCATAAACAAATGAATATTATTATAGGCTTGTATTTCGATGAAGAGTATTGGAAAAATCAAACTAATGTTGAATGGATGCATTTGCATGCCGACAGATGCATCTATGTTGCAAAAGAACTCAACGGCAGGTTTGGAAAAAATCCGGCTTTTAAAGGTTGGTATATCCCTCACGAGCCTGAACCCAATGCTTATCATTCAAAAGAACTGACAGCCTCACTAAACGATAATCTCATAAATCGAATTTCCGACAAACTGCATAGTTTTGACCCAAAGCCGGTATCGATAGCCGCATTTTTTAATTCTGAACTTACCTCCCCAACTCAGTTAAAGGATTTTATGTGCGATTTGTGCAAGGGTAATCTTCAGATTATTATGTTGCAGGATGGAATAGGTGTTAATCATGTTTCACTTGAAAAGGTTGGATTATATTATAGTGAAGCAGCGCGCGGGTTATATGAAAACAGCAGTTATCGAGGGCAATTCTGGACTGATCTGGAGACTTTTAGTTTTGCTCCGCAGTGTCCGGTAACGATAAATCGGATCAGAAAACAACTTCAAACGGAGTTCTCAGTACCATATCTTACCAAAGCAGTTACGTTTCAGTATTATCAGGATATGTGCCCGACAGGACCCGGAGGCACTTCTGCCGGAAAGCTAAGAAATGAATACCTGGATATTATTAAGAGCCTGAAATAGTGGTTAATTTGTCAATCCCCTTCTGATGTAAGGAAGAACTGCCTTTATCATTTCTGGCCATTTTAACCAATCACTGATCAGAAATTTAAACATCGTGTTAACAATAAAGTCTTTCTCACGCGACAGTGAAAATTGCGTTTTCATTTTAGTCAGGAAGCTTTTACCGGTTACCATCCAGCCTAACTATCCGAACCAGATATTTATTTTCGGGATTGAAAATTATCAGCCCATTGAAATAGGTTAGTTTACCCCCATTTCAACGGAAAGACATCATATCCGGATTGATCCGTTCCAGGAAATCATCAGCAACCCCGACATTTTATTCTTTAGCTCTAAATTCAATTTCATTGGGTCCACTGAATATCCGCACTCTGTTTGTGCCCCTGGCGTAACTTATATTGTTTATTTTGAAACCTCTTTCCCCCAGATCTTTCGGAATTACCATGAAGGCGTCACAGTCGTCGGGGATTTCCAGTCTGTAAGTAAAATTATACATGTTTTTTTTCACCCAATATATTCCGACTTTATCTCCCCGGGCAAGAGGAACACGTCCTTTTGCCCAGTTGATATCATCACTTATAAACGGAAGTATTTCTATTTCCCTGTTGCCTGAAAGGTCAGTTTTTACTCCAAGTATGTTTTTAGAAATAAAGTATAATGGAGATCCTCCCCACGCATGACTATAGTCACCTCCATAGCCTGTCTCGGTTTTATCCTGCCAGTTCTCCTTTAGTGTATGGGATTCTTTATTGATTCCATTCTGCCATTTTTTGAACAATTCCAAGCCCAATTTGTTGAATATTCCGGCATGGTCAACTGCTGATAAAACATAAAACATAAAATATGGCTGAAGATCAATTGTCTTTTGATTTGCTATATAATTTAAAATGTCTGATTGTTGATCATCAGGAGCAATATCATACAATACAGCAAGAGTATTAACATGCGGGCTGTATGTCACAATATTTGTATCCTTTGGAAAAAAGTAGTGATTCTGCCTTCCGGATCTGAAAGGGATGCCATCTTTGTAAAGCTTTTTTTCCTTATCCCACAATAAATTATTCATCGCAATCTTAATTTTCCCGGCGAGTTCCAACTCCTGATCATTGACTGTTGTATTGCCAACGAGGCTATTAAGATTAGCTGCATCCAATAGTGATTTATAGTAAAATGCTGTCATATACCCCATTCCAATTACAGCTGGTGGATGGTGCGCATTGACTTTGTCAATTTT
>CAIPJU010000122.1 GCA_903865465.1 uncultured Bacteroidota bacterium | reverse complement strand
AGGTTAAGAGTGAAGATTTCCGGTTTAAGATGAATATTGTTCCGGTCATACGCGAAATTATAGAAGCAAGGGGGATGATGATTATAAAAACAATACCGGGGAATGCAAGCAATACTGCATTCTTCCTCGATGGGGCCGGACGGTATGAGATTGCAGGCACTATCGCTGGGGATGATACCATTCTGCTTATTCCGCGTGACGGAATTACCCTGCAGCAGGTTCATTCCTGCCTCGAAATAATTCTTCCCGGACTGCATGAACAGATCAGAAAGAGATAAGCTCTCTCTTTAATACTAACAAATGAAAATTAATATTACCATAAATAAATACCAGTAACGAATATTAAAGCAATGAAAGAAAAAGTTGTTCTCGCGTACAGCGGTGGTCTCGACACTTCAGTTATTTTAAAGTGGCTTATAGAAAAAGAGTTTGATGTTATTGCCTTTGTCGCCGACGTCGGGCAGGCAGAAGATTTTGAGGCATGCAGGGATAAGGCATTACTTCTGGGTGCATCAAAGGTTATAATTGCTGACCTGAAGAGGGAATTTGTTGAGAGTTATGTTCTTAAGGCTATTATGGCTAATGCAATATATGAAGACAGATACCTTCTTGGCACTGCACTGGCACGACCCCTTATTGCTAAAAAACAGATTGAGGTTGCCAAAGCCGAAGGAGCTAATGCTGTCGCTCATGGTGCTACAGGAAAAGGTAATGACCAGGTAAGGTTCGAATTGTGTTATTATGCACTTATGCCAGGGGTAAAAGTCATTTCACCCTGGAAAGACAAAGAATTCCTGGCAACTTTTAAAGGCAGGACTGATCTTCTCAAATATGCCTCAGAGAAGAAAATTCCAGTAAAAGCAAGTATTGACAAGCCTTACAGCGAAGACGATAATCTGATGCATATCAGTCACGAAGCCGGTATTCTTGAAGATCCTATGTACACCCTTCACAAGAGTATGCTCGAAAAAATGGTTATGCCACAGGACGCTCCCGACAAGGAGACAAGGATTGTTATTCATTTTAAGAATGGCTTACCGGTTAAGCTTGTGAATAAAGAGGATGGCACCGTGAAGGAAGATGCGTACGAAATGTATATCTACCTTAACGACCTTGCCGGTAAAAACGGTATAGGTTTGCTCGATATGGTCGAGAACCGCTTTGTAGGTATTAAATCGAGGGGAGTCTATGAAACGCCTGCTGCAACGGTTCTTCACATAGCTCATAAGGATATAGAAGGAATTGCAATGGACAGGGAGGTAATGAGGCTTGTCAGCATGCTAACCCCTAAATTTGCCGAGATCATCTACAATGGCTTCTGGTTCAGTCCCGAAATGGATTTCCTCATGGCAGCTATTGAAAAGAGCCAGGAACTTATAGATGGAAGCGTTCACCTCTGTCTCTATAAGGGCAATGTTATGATTGAAGGGCGCGAATCACCATCTTCACTCTATAACAAGAAGCTTTCGAGCATGGACATTGAGGGTGGATTTGACCAGACCGACAGCAAGGGATTCATAAGGATAAATGCCATAAGGCTGATGGCTCACCGTGCAATTGTTGAAGCAAGCAAAGATAAATAGGAAGCATAACTCTTTAAACATAATTTCATGAAGCTCTGGGAAAAAGGGATTAATCCCGAACCATCAGTCATTGAGTTTACTGCAGGCAAAGACAGAGAAACAGATCTTGTCCTTGCCGTGTGGGATATAATAGGTTCGATGGCGCATGCCATTATGCTCGAAAAAGCCGCATTGATCTCATCTGACGAGAAGGATGGTTTACTGAAAACGCTCTATTCACTGTTCCTGAAAGCTGAGGAGGGGAATCTGGCTATTGAAGATGATATGGAAGATATCCATTCCCAGGTGGAGAAAGAGCTCTCATCTGTGCTTGGAAGCACAGGAAAAAAAATACACACCGGAAGGTCGAGAAATGATCAGGTACTTCTCGACATCCGGTTGTTTACCAGGGCTGAAACCGACAAGCTGGCATTCATGACGGCAACTCTTTTCAATAGACTTCAGACTCTGAGCGAAGAGCACAAATCCGTATTACTGCCTGGTTATACACATATGCAGCCTGCAATGGTATCTTCATTCGGACTTTGGTTTGGTGCTTATGCCGAATGCCTTACCGATGATATTCTTCTACTTGCAGGTGCCAGGGAACTTAATAATCAGAATCCGCTTGGCACCGCAGCCGGATATGGGACGACTCTTCCTATCGACAGGGAACTTACGTCGGAACTACTCGAATTTGCAAATCCTCTCTACAACTCAGCCTATGCAAGTCTCAGCAGGGGAAAGATCGAAATGGCCACAGCATCAGCCCTTGCATCTGTTGCTCAGACACTTTCAAGGTTGTCGATGGACATATGTGTTTTTATGAGCGCGGAATACAGGTTTGTTGACTTCCCCGATGAGTTTGTAACCGGTTCCAGTATTATGCCACAAAAGAGAAATCCCGATGTGTTTGAACTTATCAGGGCAAAATCCAATTTGATTCAGACCCTGCCCGGGCAGATAGCCTCTGTGACATCAAATCTGCTGTCGGGCTATAACAGGGATTTACAACTCCTCAAGCAGCTGATATTTAATGCATTTAACGAGCTGGAAGAGTGTGTGGAAATAATGCTCCTGATGCTGAATAATATTAAGTTAAGGACCGGCATTACCGAATCACCCCTGTACAACACAATTTTCAGTACCGAAGAGGTAAATCGACTTGTATTAAAGGGAATTCCTTTCAGGGATGCCTATAGGATTGTTGCCGATATGGTAAAAAACTCATCCTTTACCAGAACGACATTAAACGATTATGTCCATGAAGGAAGCATAGGTAACCTTTGCAATAATGAGATTGCGGAGATCTTTCACAGGAGGATGGAAGGATTCAGGAATAGCTCAGCGTCAGAACTGGCAGAAAAAATGATGAAGCATGTAAAATCGTGAAAATCAGATATTATATTGTTAAGTTATCAGGAGCACAAAAATTTTTTCTAATAAATGGTTTTGCGTTCCTGTTGTTTAGAGTTATCTGATTTGCTTTCTGATTTTACTCACCCATTGATTTTCTGATATTATCAATAAAAACATCAAACAGGAAATCGGTATCAGTTGGGCCTCCCGATGCTTCCGGGTGAAACTGGGTAGAAAAGAAAGGCAGGGTTTTATGTTTCATTCCCTCATTGGTACGGTCGTTAATGTTGATGAAGAGAGGTTCCCAGTCGATTCCCAGGGTATCATTATCTACCGCAAAACCATGATTCTGAGAAGTAATATAAGCTTTATCCGTCCCGACCTGTAATACAGGCTGATTATGGCTACGGTGGCCATATTTCAGTTTGTAGGTATCTGCACCCGAGGCAAGGGCCATGAGCTGGTTTCCGAGACAAATACCAAAGACCGGTTTTTTCCCGCCCAGGGATTTCTTAATATTCTCAATAGTTGCGTCGCACATTTTGGGATCACCAGGGCCATTTGAGAGGAATAGCCCGTCATACTCTTCATTGTGGAAATCGTAGTTCCATGGAACCCTTATTATTGTAGTATCCCTTTTAAGGAAATTTCTGATAATATTGTATTTCACTCCACAATCAACCAGAATTATTTTGTACTTACCTGATCCATATACCTTTTTTTCATGGGTACTGACCTCAGCAACAAGATTCACCTTGTTGGGGTCATAGAAATCTGTTTCCGTTCCCTCAGGTTCTACTTTTCCAAGCATGGCACCCTTTTCACGGATTCTTTTTGTAAGCGCCCTTGTATCGATCCCATAAATTCCGGGAACATTATTCCGGTTCAGCCACTCATCGAGGCTTTCAGTAGCATTCCAGTGGCTGTAATCAAAGGAGTAATCGGATACTATAAGTCCCGAAATATGGATTGACGATGATTCATAGAAGCGGAGGAGGTCATTTTCTTCAACCTTGCCCGGTGCACCGTAATTGCCCACCAGAGGATAGGTAAGACAAAGGACCTGTCCGCGATATGACGGATCGGTTAGGCTCTCAGGGTACCCTGTCATAGCAGTGTTGAAGACAACCTCTCCGGCTGTGGGTTTAAGGGAACCAAATGACTTTCCGTGATAAATTGTTCCGTCTTCGAGTGTCAGTTTTACAGCTGTTCTGTTATTCATTTGGTTCAAATTTTACTGTTATCTGATTGTGGTTACTGCTTTTTCAATCTGTTGCATGGCCTTAATTATTGTTTTCTGAGGTGCGGCAAGGTTCATTCTCATAAATCCCTCTCCGCCCGGTCCGAATGTGGAGCCTTCATTCATCCCAACCCCTGCCTGAGTCACAAAAAAGTTCTGAAGTTCTTTCCCATTCATTCCAAGTTGCCGGCAATCGAGCCAAATCATATAGGTTGCTTCTGGACGTACCGGGATAATTTCGGGTATCATTTTGTCGCAATAGTCTATAACAAAGCCGACGTTCTCATCGAGATATTCCATTAATTCACCGAGCCACTGATGACCTTGAGTGTATGCTGCTATTGATGCAGTGGTCCCGAAAATGTTGCCGCCGTCAATATGGAGATTATCAACTATCCTTTTAAAAGATTTCCTGAGAACAGGGTTTGAGATAATTACCGATGATGTAGAGAGGCCGGCAAGGTTGAAGGTCTTGCTTGGGGCGATGCATGTTATTGTATTATTGGCAATCTTTTCTCCCAGAGATGCAAAAACGGTATGATTGAAACCCGGAAGAACCAGATCGCAATGAATCTCGTCGGATAAAACAAGAATATTCTTTTCGATGCAGATATCGGCAAGATGCATTAATTCCTCCTTTTTCCATGCCCGTCCGACAGGATTATGTGGGTTTGAGATTATTATCATTTTGGTGCGATCGTCAATTGATGCAACCAATGACTCATAATCAATTACCCACTGTCCGTTTGACTCTTTGAGGAGGTTGTAATTTAGTTTACGCCCATGAGCCAGCACCGCTGAGAAAAAAGGGAAATAGACCGGCGGCTGGACAATTATGTTATCGCCGGGTTCAGTGAAGGCCAGAGTGCAGAAATTCAGGGCAGGGACAATACCGGGGCAAAATGTTATCCATTCTTTTTCGATATTCCAGCTGTGACGTAATCCTACCCAGTCGATAATTGACCGGTAATATCCGGCAGGCCTGAAAGTATAGCCGTAAATCTCGTGGTTGACCCTCTCCCTAAGGGAGTTCACAATAAAATCGGGAGTATTGAAATCCATGTCAGCCACCCACATCGGGATTACATCGCCGGTTCCAAAAACTTCCTTCCTGAGGTCATATTTAGTACAGTTGGTACCCTCCCTCGGGGCAGGTTCATCAAAATTCCAGTCCATCTAAAAATATTCTCAATTCAGGGGCGTAAAGATACTGAAAAATTAAAGAAGATAAATAGTTTATGCAGCTGTTGGGATATATGCTTTGTGATCGTATATTTGCATCTCGTGCACAACTTTTATCCATAGGAAACTCCTATTGACTGTGGAGGTTTGATTTGAATAATATTTATTACTTTTATACGCAGATTTTGAGAGAATTTTAAAAATTAAAAATGATTTAATATGAAAAAGATTCTTGCAGGTGTAATAATTCCAGCACTGATATTTAGTTTCGCCGGCTTGTCCTCATGCAAAAACAAAACAGCTGAAAAGCAGCAGAAAAAAGCTGAGATAGAACAGGTTAAAACTTTAGAAAACCAGATTGAGGACCATGTTTATCCTCTCCCTACATCTGCAGAAGTTATTAAGATGCTCAGCGACCTGGAGGTTGGTTATATAATAGGGATTTCAAACCCGGTAGAAAATTCAAAGAAATATATTAGCAGTACTCCCCGTGCCATAAATCTTGGTGTTTATGGTGCTGATCTTAGTTATTCAACACTCTATAACAAACAGCAGGAGGTAATTAACTACCTCGATGCAATCAGATCGCTTGCAACAGAGCTCAATATGACTAAAATCTATGATGAGCAGCTCTATTCCAAAATCAAGGATAATTTCGACAAAAGGGATGAACTTGTAAAGATTCTTACCTCTGCTTTCAATGACACATACGGTTACCTCAGCGAAAATGACCAGCAGACTCTGGCTCTCCTCGTAGTTGGCGGTGCCTGGGTGGAAGGAATGTATCTTACCACACACGTGTCAGAAGCTGCATATAATGTCGCAGGTATTTCAAAAGTTCTTCTTAAACAAAAAGAATCTTTTGATCT
>CAIPJU010000121.1 GCA_903865465.1 uncultured Bacteroidota bacterium | reverse complement strand
TAGTTCATCGACAAGTACTATCCTGGGTTTTCTGGCGACAATAGCGTCAAGATCCATTTCCTGAATTAAGGTGGACTTATAATCATATGATATCCTAGGTATTATCTCAAACCCTTCCGTCAATTCCTGAGTCTCTTTACGGTTGTGAGTTTCGATATACCCTATGACTACATCACTGCCTTTGAGTTTTTCAATATGTGCAGTTTGAAGCATGGTATAAGTTTTACCAACTCCGGCGCACATGCCAAAAAAGATTTTTAGCTTACCCCTTCTGCTTTTTTCTTCCTCCGACATAAGGGATGCCAGGAGATCATCGGGATCGGGCCTTCTGTCATCAAAAGGATTCATTTGATTTTATCTGCATTCAAATTTAATAATAAAACATTTACCCTTTTTTCGCCAAGACAAAATAATTGTCGTCCTTCTGTCTGGTTATGAATAAGTTGTTCCAGCTCGTGTTTCTGCTCAGAGTTGAAATTGCGGGCTTTGGATATTCTTTCCACCTGCAACAGAGCTGCTTCGGGAGTGATATGAGGATCAAGTCCGCTGCCCGATGCGAAAAGCATTTCTGAAGGTATGACACTCAAACTGTCGAGTAAATTCTTGGATTCAAAGGCTTTTCTCCGGGAAATAACAAGGTCCTTCAGTTTAGTATTTGTCAGGCCCAGATTTGAGCCACCCGAAGGCAGTGCATTATAGCCTGTTGCCGACGGTCGTGAAGAAAAATAGATAAGTGAATCAAAATTCTGACCTATCAATATACTGCCTAAAGTTTTTCCGTCTTTGGTTATCAGACTGCCATTAGCCTTAACAGGAAAAATAAGCTGGGCAATTCCGGTAATAAAAAGTGGATAAAGCACTCCTGTAAGAACTGTGAAAATCAGGAAAAACTTAATTGAGATGAGAAGTGTCTTCATTGATTTCCGTTTTATAAATTTATTATAAGATCAAGTAATTTGATGCCGATGAAAGGTGCCACCAATCCGCCCAGACCAAATATCAAAAGATTCCGGGTTAATGATTTATTGGCCGATACCGGGCGGTAATGAACTCCCTTTAAAGCCAGGGGAACCAGGAGAATTATAATAAGCGCATTGAATATGATGGCGCTGAGAATAGCACTCCGGGGAGAGCCTAGCTTCATGATATTCAGCACTGAAAGGACACCTCTGCCATTGGTTCCGGCATAGAGTGATGTAGCTACAGCGGGTATAATGGCAAAGTATTTAGCAATATCGTTGGCAATACTGAAAGTCGTCAGGGCTCCGCGTGTCATCAGAAGTTGTTTACCTACTTCTACAACCTCAATCAGTTTTGTCGGATTACTATCGAGATCAATCATATTTCCAGCCTCGCGTGCAGCCTGAGTTCCAGAGTTCATTGCAATTCCTACATCAGCCTGGGCAAGTGCAGGAGCATCATTGGTACCATCACCGATCATACCAACCAGGTGCCCCTTTGCCTGTTCCATACGTATACGGCTCAGCTTATCTTCAGGTCTTGCTTCAGCCATAAAATCATCCACACCAGCTTCAGCGGCAATTGCAGCTGCGGTTAGAGGATTATCGCCGGTTATCATAACCGTTCTTATTCCCATTTTCCGGAGTTCACCAAACCTTTGCTTAATGCCCCCCTTCACGATGTCCTTAAGATGAATTACACCAAGAACTTTGTTATCTCTTGCTACGACCAGGGGAGTGGCTCCCTGGCGGGCAAGAGAAGATACTATATCCTTTATTTTTTGGGGATAAAAACCATTATTATTGAGTATGAAAGATTCAATGGCATCTGATGACCCTTTTCTTATCTGTTGAAGTTCTCCTTCATTGGTTCTTATGTCAGCCCCGCTCATCCTTGACT
>CAIPJU010000120.1 GCA_903865465.1 uncultured Bacteroidota bacterium | reverse complement strand
GGGAGGCCTATTCCGATCTGAGCCATTGGAGCGCCCATAAAATTAAATCCTGTCCCTTTCGGAGTCCTGAAACTTGCAACAGTTACATTAGTCCCATTGACGACCTGTTGCAAGACCATATCAGGCCCTTCATTTTTGCTGCCGGCAATTGTGGGCGCTATTGTCGAAGCTGAGGCGTTTGCCGGTCTTACCTGATCAAGACCAATTCTCTTCAGATCAAAGGAGGTAGCAGATGCTGGAACCAGAGCCACGCTGACAGTAGCTGTAATATCGAATCCTCCAAGTTTATGGGGTTTTGCAGTGTTATACCACCCACTATTCAATGATGCTGCAAAAGCTGTGGTCCAGGGCGAAACATATGCACTTACTATTTTTTTTCCGTCGGAAATACCTCCTTTAAGCAGATTGAAGTCTAATCCGTCATTGGAACTCGTTTGAGCAAATGAGGCTGATATGTACAGTGCCGATAATAGTATTGCTGCCGTAACTCTTTTGATTTTCAGATGGTTCATGATGCTAAGTTTTATAATTATATTAAATAAAAAACAGCTGTTATTCATAATGCAATTAAGCTATTATTTCAGAGGTGACAGCGGTTCTTTCGACAATTCATAATAATAAGCCCAATCAACGACTTTTGGGACTATCCTTTGGAAAAGAGCGGTTAGCCTTCCATCCCAGGTGAGAAGCTTATTTCTTTTTTTCTTTTTTATCCCTTTAAGTACCCAGCGGGCAACATACTCGGGTGACATGAGTGAGTTTTCATTCAGAGGCGATTCACCCATTTCAGTTCCGTCGGCAGTAAGAGCATGCCGCCGAATCTCTGAAGCAGTAAAGCCCGGGGCAAGGATCATGACATGCAGTCCGGTTTTAAGGTTCTCGATCCTGATGGTCTCAAGAAAACCATGCAATGCAAATTTGGAAGCGGAATAACCTGTTCTTCCGGGAAGTCCATGGAAGCCAGCCACTGATGAAATTCCGATAAGGGAACCTTTACATTTTATCAGCCAGGGCAAAGCATACTTTGTACAGTAGACAGTGCCCCAGAAGTTAACATCCATTAAACGGTGAAGAACACCAAGGTCGACATCCAGGAATGAAGCCCTCATCGACAATCCCGCATTATTTACGAGGATGTCAATGGCTCCATAGGTTTGAACGACTTTATCAATAAGATTCCTGCAATCTTCTTCAATGCTTACATCTGTCTTAATGAAAGAGGCACAATAATTTGATTTTTTTAGCTCGTCAGTAATTGAAGCCAGCTTCGTCTCATTCCTTGCAGCGAGGACTACCCTGCTCCCTTTTTCTGCAAATTCCCGTGCAATCGCCTCACCGATTCCCGATGATGCACCAGTTACGATTACAACTTTGCCCTTGAAAAGATTCTTCATTAAAATAGGTTTTCAGTTAATGAATAAAACAAAACCTGATAACAAAAAAGGGTCAAACTATTTATGGTCAGAGACCGTATCGATATCAGTATCTCACTACTTTTCAGCAATCAAATCAACATTAACGCTAAATTAGGAGATTCTGCCGAAAACGGAAAATGAATTTTATTTTTTATCTGAACAAAATTTATGATTTATCTTTGTTTAAAACCAAAATTATAATACATTTGCACTCGCAATTCAAAAAAGGATTCAGTAGCTCAGCTGGTAGAGCACATCCCTTTTAAGGATGGGGTCCTGGGTTCGAGCCCCAGCTGGATCACAAGAAGCCCTCGGTCACGAGGGCTTCTTTCGTATCTTATAAGCTGATGCAAAAGTATTAACTGCATTTTCTGAATTCTGGCAATTATGTCGGAACTCTAAAAAAGCGAGAAGAGTGAGCCACGGAAATATTTCTTAACACTCTGGCTGCATTCAATGTACCAG
>CAIPJU010000119.1 GCA_903865465.1 uncultured Bacteroidota bacterium | reverse complement strand
CTCAATAAAAAGCAGAGCGTTATTTTAATAATTATCTTCATTAACTGTCACAAAGATATGAATGTGCTTTTTGTTTGCTAACTTATTTTGTTTTTTTGCATATTATGTCAGGTTATAATAAGAACGCGATCATTGCGTTGATATTGCAGGTTTTGTACATCAGGGAATTGGTCTTTAAAGCATGAAGAATTCATCAGGTGGGCGTAATTATTATCTAAGGAGGGTATTGTTTAATAAATGGTACAGTTCATCGGTGTGTAAATTATTTTTTGCTGCAATAGTTTTTGCCTTAATAATATATACCCCTGTTTCCGGACAGGGAACTGCCACAGGTACAGGTTACCAGATGACCATGATGAACAATCCATCCCTATCGGGAAGTGATGGTACAGGTTCTTTAAGGTTATCATATCTTAATTTTTTCCCTGGTAACAGTTATAACCTTCATTCAGTTTATCTCTCATATGATTCATATTTCCAGTTATTACACGGAGGAGCAGCTTTCTTTCTTTCCGATGATTACCTGGGAGGAATAGTAAATGATATGAGAGCAGGTGTGTCATATTCCTATTTTCTAAGGGCTGGTGATGATCTTTATATTAATGCAGGCCTCTCAGGTTCTGTCATTCGCAGGGGATATAACTTTTCCGGCGCCATCCTTCCCGACCAGATCGATCCTCTTGGCTCGATTTCGGTTCCATCATCGGAGGTGCTTTCGTCACAGGGCAAGACCCTTTTTGACCTGGGGGCAGGATTCTCCTTTATTTCAGGAAAGATCTCAGGAGGTATCTCCGTTGTTCACCTCTCTGAACCAAGCTTTTCCGTAACCGGCCTTTCGGAAGAGAGGTTAAAAAGAACCGTTTTTGTTCATCTTACGGGTGATTTATTGCTTACTAGGGATAAATCACTCCGGATACGGCCCCTGTTTTTTTCAGAATTAAGAAAGGATTATTACTCCGGAGCGGCAGGTGCGTCACTTGAAACTGAAAATCTGTCGTTTAATGCTGTTATTACAGGAGATAATAGCCAAAATGTTAATATACAATCGGGTTTTTCCATCGGAACCGGGAAGCTTACTATATATTATAATTATGTTTTCAATGTTGTTTCAGGAAATTCACTGATGCCTTTCTCGCTTTTACATCAGGTAGGACTGGCATTTAGTTTAAAGCATGTTGAAAAAAGAAATGGCTTCAGAGCAATAAATTTTCCTAAATAGTAGTTATATTTGATGATTAATAAAAAATGTTTTCTGAAAATTTATTATTTTTGATATTCATAAGTGCCAAAAAAATAAAGTAGTTATGTTTAAACTAAGAGTTTCTGCAGTTTTGCTTCTGTCTGCGATGTTAGCAACCTCATGTATTTTCAAAGGAAAAGGAAAAGAGGAAGAATCAACTTCAACCGGATGGAAGTATAATGACCCCGACAATGGCGGATTTGAAGTAACGCTCGGTGCCGAGCAAAAAACAGGTCCCGGACTTGTACTCATTGAAGGAGGGCGATTCACCATGGGGCAGATTCAGCAGGATGTAATGTTTGACTGGAATAATAAGCCCAGAACGGTGACAGTTTCATCCTTTTATATGGACGAAACAGAAGTTAAGAACGTTGATTACCGCGAATACCTTTTCTGGCTGCGCAGGGTTTACAAAGATTATCCTGAAGTTTTCAGAAGAGCTCTTCCTGATACTCTGGTGTGGAGAAGCCCGATGGGATTCAATGACCCTTATGTTCAGAATTATTTCAGGCACCCTACTTATAATAACTATCCTGTTGTTGGTGTCAGCTGGGTAAAAGCCAATGACTTTTGTCTCTGGAGAACCGACAGGGTTAATGAACAGCTTCTTATTAATGAAGGCGAGCTTAATCCTGATCCAAACCAGCTTAATGATAAAAACTTCAATACTGAAGCTTATCTTGCAGGCCTCTATGAAGGTGTTGTTAATCAGCTCCGTCCAAGTCTTAACCCAAATCAGACCGAACGCAGGACAAATTTTGAAGATGGCATACTGCTTCCGGCCTACCGTCTACCCACTGAAGCAGAATGGGAATTTGCTGCTTATGCACTTAAAGGCAATACTGTTGATGAAAGAATTATCGAAAGAAGAATATATCCCTGGGATGGTCATAACGTAAGGAACTCTGATCAGAGTTATCGCGGGGAGATGATGGCCAACTTTACCCGTGGCAGGGGAGACCTCATGGGGGTTGCAGGAAGTCTTAATGATAATGGTAGTATTACTGTCGATGTTAAGTCGTACTGGCCCAATGATTATGGATTATATTGCATGGCAGGCAATGTCAATGAATGGGTTGCAGACGTATACAGGCCTATGACTTCAGAAGATGTTGATGGCTTCAACCCTTTCAGGGGTAACGTCTATACCGACATCAGGAGAGATGCAAATGGTGCCGTTGTAGGAAAAGATAAATTAGGACGTCTTTATATTGATACAGTTAAGGATGTTGATGTAGCAAACAGATTTAATTATCAGAAAGGCGATTACAGGAACTACAGGGACGGTGATCTTCAGTCTGCAGTTGTTCCTGACTGGAAAGCTGACGATAGCAAAAAAGGGTCGAACAGAATGTATGCACAGGACGCTACTCCAAACAATTCAGATCTTGTTTCATTAATAAACGATAATGCACGAGTCTACAAAGGTGGATCCTGGAAAGATAAAGCTTATTGGCTTAATCCTTCAACACGGAGGTTCCTCGATCAGGAAAGCAGTCGTGATGACATAGGATTCAGGTGCGCAATGATCAGGGTCGGCAGTCCCTCAGGTTTATAAAAAGAACTATTGTTTCATTAATATCTGCCTCATTATCAAAAAATAATGAGGCATTTTTTTCCTATATGAGAACAGAACAACTTTACAGCATCTTTAAGGAATCGACTGGAATTACAACCGATTCAAGGCAGGTAAAAGAGGGCCAGGTTTTTTTTGCACTGTGGGGTGGAAATCACAATGGCAATGAGTATGCTGCCGACGCACTTGCGAAAGGGGCTTCATGGGTTGTCGTTGACGACCCTGCTTTTGAAACAGGAAATGCAATTCTGGTAGATGATTGCCTCCTTGAACTTCAGGCCCTTGCCCTGCATCACAGGAGAAAGCTGAATATTTCAGTAATTGCAATCACCGGATCGAATGGCAAGACAACCACCAAAGAGCTCCTTGCTGCTGTTCTGTCCAAAAAATACAGGGTCCATTATACCAGAGGAAACCTGAATAATCATATCGGGGTTCCTCTCACTATCCTGTCGGCTGCTTCGGATACCCAGATGATGATAATCGAGTTGGGAGCAAACCATATTGGAGAGATCAGGACTCTGTGTTCCATAGCCCGGCCTGATTATGGTATTATTACAAATATCAGCCCGGCTCACATTGAAGGTTTCGGATCGTTTGAAGGGGTCGTTAAAGCAAAAACAGAGTTATTCGAATTCCTCAAGTCGGTAAACGGGGTAGCTCTTTACAACGACAGGAATCCATTGCTTGCTGAAAGGATATTCAGAATATTAAACAGGGCCGTCCCCTTTTCCGACCCTTCAGGAACTGAACTGAATATTGAGATCGTTCCATCGGATCTGAATCTTAAGCTTTTAGCTTCATTTATGCACAGGACCTATAATATCACTACAAACCTTTTTGGAAGATATAATATTGAAAATGTCAGGGCTGCAATAGCTGTTGGCCTGTTCTTTGAAGTAGATATGCAGAGTATAGTCGAAGCTATTGAGAGTTACCAGCCTTCGAATAACAGATCGGAAGTTAGGAAAACAGAAAGCAATACTCTTATCTGCGACTCATATAATGCAAATCCTGCAAGTATGCTCCTTGCCATTGAGTCATTTATGTTACTGAAAGCAAAGAAGAAGGTTTTGATTCTTGGCGACATGCTTGAGATGGGCGAAAAAAGCGAGGAGGAACATATGAAAATTCTTGCCAGGCTTGAATCATACGAAAAAGCTGAAATCCTTCTTGTTGGTCCGGTTTTTGGAAGGGCAGAAAGAGGAAAAGACTACAAGTTTTTTCTTGATGTTAATAGTCTGGCCGATTATCTGAAGGATCAGCCCATTACAGGAGCAGCAGTCCTTTTGAAAGGATCCAGGGGCATAGGTCTCGAGAAGGTCTATTCACTTCTTTAAGAATTATTTTTCTGGTTGATTATCGCCTGTAAATCTGATATTTATAAGTACAACTTCCGATCGGCTGCCTGATCTCACCCGTGGGCCCCAGAGCCCGAATCCGGAAGATACGATAAAATTAGTTTTACCTTTTTTCATGTACCCATAACTAAGCTCATAAATAGCCCGGGTTACATAATTGAGAGGCCACATCTGTCCGTTGTGAGTATGCCCCGATAGTTCAAGATCAACACCGTTTTTAACCGATTCATCCAAATGGAAAGGCTGATGGTCGAGAAGGATCACCGGCTTTGTTGTATCAACATTTGCCATAAGCTCCTGCAAAGGCTTTCGTTCCTTCCGGTAAAACCTGCGGGAATCCCTGTCGATCCTTCCAACAAGTTGAATTCCGCCTTTTAAGGTCACTACCTCATCTTTAAGAACCCTGATCCCCTTACTTTCTATATATGGAATTGTTCGATCGCCACCTCCAATGAATTCATGATTTCCGGTAATTGCATAGAGCCCGTCGGTACATTCAGGACATTCGAAGTATTTCAGCAGGTCGCCTCTCAGCACCGGACCAATCTCGCCATCAACGATGTCGCCAAGAAGCAGTACCAGATCAGGTTTCAATTCCTTCAGCATTGAGGAGAGCTTTCTGATACTTCTTTTTCTTATAATGCTGCCCATATGAATGTCGGAGACAGCAGCGATTCTTAGAGTTTTTAATTCGCCTGCACTTTTATTGATAT
>CAIPJU010000118.1 GCA_903865465.1 uncultured Bacteroidota bacterium | reverse complement strand
GCCGGGGTCATGTCATACCTTCAGAAGGATGGCTGGGGAAGCGGTTTAACCTACTTCCAATGGTCAGACCCACGCTCATGGGGTGGTAACTATGGCGATTTAAGGGATATCTATCTGTTACGCGACCGTGCAACTGCCACCAATTCAGACTTCCATCTTGGAGTTGCATTAGTCTTAAAAAGTTTTGAGTTTGGTCTGATTACCTCATTATGGGGTGATGCTCCCTACAGCGAAGCTGGTCTGGGTGCGGCAAACACAAAACCAAAATTCGACGCTCAGGAGGATATTTTCAAGGGTATTATTGCCGATCTAAAACAGGCAAATACACTGTTGTCCAAACCTGCTTCAAGCTATAGCAATATCAATCCTACGGCTGATATTATTTACGCAGGTAATCCTGCAAAATGGCAGAAACTTGCCAACTCTCTGATGCTACGTTTCTACATGCGTCTTTCGGTAAAAAGTCCTGCGGTAGCTAAAGCCGGAATCGAGGAGATCATGGGCAATCCTACAGCTTATCCGATTTTTTCTTCAACTGCCGATGATGCATTGATGGCTTATCCAGGTCTTTCATCCGCTGATTCATGGGGGACAGCTATTGCTTGGGACGGAACAGTTGCTCAGGGTAACTATACAAGGTTGCAACTTTGCGCTGGATTCAGGGATGTATTAGTCGGCCTGAACGATCCACGTCTTCCTGTTTGGTTTAAACCTGTTGATGTCCAGATCGTCGTTAGCGAGGCACATGCCGCTGACGGAGGTGATGTAACAATTGGAAACAAAAGGTATATCACTCAGGCCCAGATTGCTGCAAAAGGTTATCAGATTTATGCCCCAGATACCTGGGTATCTGCTACCCCTTCTGCCACAACCGGGAAAGTGCTTATTGATACTGCTAAATACGTTGGTATTCCACTGGCTATCGGTAAAGCAGAGCCATTTACATACAATCTGAATCCATCTCCGCTTCAGGGAGGTGCAAATCAGCACGTATCTGCTCTTACTACTATGTTCAGTAAGAATTCAGATCCAATGTTAAAAGCAAGGGCAATGACCTATGCTGAAGTATGTTTCATCCTTGCTGAAGCAGCCCAAAGAGGTTACAATGCAGGTGGTACACAACAAACATGGTACAACAACGGAATTCAGGCATCCCTTACAACATGGGGTGTAGGAGGTTCCTATTCCTCTTATATTTCACAGCCAGGTGTGGCTTATGATGGTACGTTGACACAGCTGATGCAACAAAAATACATTTCAGGTTTCATGAATGCACAGGAGACCTGGTTTGACTGGAGAAGGACAGCACTTCCGGTTATTACTATTGGAAATTCGGGATACAGAAATACACTGCCTCTCCGTTTCAAATATGATCTGACCGAGTTGAACATCAATGGCGACAAAGCAGCAGCAGCAGTAGCCAAGTTAGTTCCAACAGCCAATACAGGTCAGACCGGTAACGATGATTCATGGTCTAAAATGTGGCTAATCCAATAACGATTCTTAGAATACACCAAGTAATAAAAAAGAGGCTGTCTGAAAAGGGGGCACTGAAAAAGTCCTTCGGACATTATTATTAAATTTAAAGCAGTAAAATACAGGTTCAAAACCTTGTACTTTACTGCTTTTTTTGTATCTTACTGCTTTAAATAAAGGCACTTAGATGTTATAGCCATGACAGCGGAACGTATTATTACAGCGGCAGTAGTGACATCCGGGGAAAAGGGTGACGGTCCAGAACTGCCGGCATTGCTTGAGACCAGCCAAGAAAATGGAATTGAAGTAGATACAATTATTGGTGACGCAGCCTACTCAGGAAAGGAAAACCTTAAGTTGGCCGGTGGACAGGAGATAAAAGTCGTTTCAAAGTTGAACCCCTCTATTACACAAGGTTGCCGACAACAAGAAAATACCTTTGATTACAATAAGGATGCAGGAATGTTTGTATGCCCATCCGGGCACATGACTATTTTTACAGTAAACCTGAAAAGAATCCTCAAGTTAATGAACCAATAGTGGCGCCGAACCCAAATACCTTAAAAATACTCCAAAAACATCTGGTAAACACCCCATATTAAGCACCCAAAAGCACTTTTGATATAAAAATTTGCAGTTTGCACTGATATAAAAAAAACTGGCAGATGAAAGATTGGTCTTCATCTGCCAGATAATTTTCAATGAACTATTTTAGTGAGGGATTCTTTTTCAGTGCCCTCCTGAAAAGACAGCCTCTTTTTTTATTGGGTTGAAATTTATTTATCAGATTCAGCTCATCAACGGCTGGAATGTGCAGAATAACTGAGAAAATTATGATATCACTGTGAGGATGTGTGTGATTAACACCATTTTGATTTACCCAGGCGGACTATTTAATTTGGAAGTAAATGCTCTGTTTTCTGGCAGCTCGCGTTGAAAATAGAGCT
>CAIPJU010000117.1 GCA_903865465.1 uncultured Bacteroidota bacterium | reverse complement strand
CCTTGTACTTTGGATCCGGCAACAGAATCCTCTTCTTTGGTTTTGCCTTTCTCATTATTTTTTACCTTTTACTGTTGTTTCTTTAGGCTTTTTAGCTCCGTATTTTGATCTTCTCTGGGTACGACCGTCAACTCCTGAGGTGTCGAGAGCACCGCTAACAAGGTGATAACGCACACCCGGCAGATCTTTCACCCTGCCACCCCTTATAAGAACTATGGAGTGTTCCTGCAGGTTATGACCCTCACCGGGAATATAAGCGTTTACTTCTTTCTGGTTGGTCAGCCTAACCCTGGCCACCTTCCTCATAGCAGAATTAGGCTTCTTGGGTGTTGTTGTATAAACACGCACACAAACTCCCCTCCTCTGAGGACATGAATCCAAAGCAGGTGCCTTACTTTTGTCTACCAGTTTCTTCCTGCCCTTTCTAACTAACTGCTGAATTGTCGGCATATATCCAATTTATTTTAGCATTAATTTTCCTTTGAAAAATGGATTGCAAAGGTATTGTTTTTATTTAATAATTTACAAACAAGTAAATATTTTTTTTACACTATTTAATGTCCAATCCGTCAGACCACTATAATCGTGACAGAGAACATGCTCAAAAATATATTTTACAATTAAAATTGTAAGTCGTCGTCAGGTTACTTCCCGACCTTTCTCTTTGAAAAACGTTTTGTAAACTTACTCTGAAAGAAAGACCGGTACTCCTGTGTTTTTAAATCTGGCGCAAAGGAAATAAAAATTTTTGTAATTCTCGCCACTTTCTTAATCTGTTTTAAAAAATTGTTATTTTTGTCAATCTCCATAGGAGCATATATAAAATAAGTATAATATAAATCCTGTAAAACATGAAAACATACCAGGCGGACCAGATTAAAAACATAGCCCTGCTGGGTAACTCGGGTTCGGGTAAAACTACCCTTGCGGAAGCAATGCTTTTTAACGGCGGCGTTATCGAACGAAGAGGAACCATCGAAGCTAAAAACACTGTTTCAGATTATCGACCAATTGAACAGGAGAACGGAAACACTATCTTTTCGACGGTTCTTTACACAGAATTCCAAAACAAGAAGATCAATATTCTTGACACGCCTGGTCTCGACGACTTCAGCGGCGGGGTTATCTCTTCGCTCTTTGCTACCGATACTGCCGTCATGACAATAAATGTTCAGAATGGTGTTGAGGTTGGTACCGAGATCCATTTCAGGCATACCGAGAAGGCAAATAAACCTGTCATCCTCGTAGTAAACGGACTCGATCACGAGAAAGCTCATTTCGAGAAGGCGCTTGAGATGATGAAAGAACGACTCAGCAGCGACATTGTGGTTATCCAGTTCCCGGTTAATGAGGGTGTGGGTTTCAATGCCATTATCGACGTTCTGAAGATGAAGATGCTACGTTATGCCAAAGATGGTGGAAAAGCCGAAGTTCTCGACATTCCTGCCGCTCAGGCCGACCGCGCTGAAGAACTTCATTCAGCTCTGATAGAAAAAGCTGCCGAAAGCGACGAATCACTGATGGAGATTTTCTTCGCCAACGACACCCTCTCGGAAGATGAGATCAGAAAAGGTATTTCAAAGGGGCTTGCCTCAAGGGGACTGATCCCTGTTTTTTGCGTATCTTCAAAATATAATATCGGCGTTGACCGCTTAATGGAATTCATTGTAAACGTGGCTCCTTCAATTGCTGACATGCCCCCTATAAAAAACACAAAAGGGGAAGAGGTGAAACCAAATCCGGCCGGACATGCTGCAGTTTATGTTTTCAAATCAGCCATCGAAGAGCATATTGGTGAAATCAACTATTTCAGGGTCTATTCAGGTAAAGTCCATGAGAACCTCGATGTTGTTAACAATAACAATAATACAAAGGAGAGACTCTCCCAGCTCTATGTTTGTGCCGGCAAGAACAGGACCAAGGTTCCGGAACTCCACACAGGCGATATCGGAGCATTCGTAAAACTTAAAAATACAAAGACGGGTCATACCCTTGCAGTTCCGGGTAATGATTGGAAACTCGAAGGCGTTCAGTTCCCCGATCCGAAATACCGCACAGCTATTAAGGCACAAAGCGAGAGTGACGATGAAAAACTAGGGGAATCACTTAATAAAATCCATCTCGAAGACCCCACTATCATCATTGAATACTCAAAAGAGCTGAAACAGATCATCGTTCATGGCCAGGGCGAATACCATTTAAATATAATGAAGTGGCATCTCGACAACCTTTACAAGATCCCCACAAGTTATCATCCTCCCAAGATTCCATACCGCGAGACAATTACCAAATCGGCTGTGGCCGATTACCGTCACAAGAAACAGTCGGGTGGCGCCGGACAGTTTGGTGAGGTTCATATGATAATAGAGCCTTATGAAGAGGGTTCCAAGGAACAGACCATGATGAAGATCAACGGCAAAGATGTTAAGATCGCCGTGCGTGACAAGGAAGAGGTTTCACTGCCCTGGGGTGGAAAACTGGTTTATGTAAACAGTATTGTCGGCGGATCGATCGATGCACGTTTCATGCCTGCAATTCTTAAGGGTATTATGGAAAAGATGGAGATAGGACCACTCACTGGCTCATATGCCAGAGATATAAGGGTCTATGTTTACGACGGCAAGATGCACCCTGTTGATTCAAACGAAATTTCCTTCAGGCTGGCCGGAAGAAATGCCTTCAGCACAGCATTCAAGAATGCAGGTCCGAAAATTCTCGAACCGGTTTACGATGTTGAGATCATGGTTCCTTCCGACAGGATGGGCGATGTTATCAGCGACCTTCAGGGACGGCGCGGAATGGTTCTCGGCATGGCAAGCGAAAAGAGATTTGAGGTTATCAAGGCAAAGGTTCCCCTTGCCGAGATGAATAAATACTCGACTGCCCTGAGTTCAATAACCGGAGGACGTGCTGTGTACACCATGAAGTTTGCCGAATATGCCCAGGTACCGGGTGATGTTCAGGATGCAGTTATTAAGGCTTACTCGGAAGAGGAAGAAGAAGAATAGAGATAAGATTTCGAATATATTTAAAAGGGGTCCAGGGATGGGCCCTTTTTTATTATTGATACCGGGATGTGCTCTATTTTACTGAGTCAGACCAGGAATTAATTCTTTTTTAACCACGGAGTTAGGCTGTGGTAAAAGGAGTTTCACGGAATAAATCAGAAATCTGGCTCCAGGTACTTAAACAGCATTGAGATTTAGAAACAGTGTAACTCCGTTGTCACTTCGTGCAACTCCGTGGTTAAGTGAACTCTCACGAGATCTACTTTACACGAAAAGGGGCTGCCTCAACGACAACCCCTTCACTTTGAATCTGACCAGGATTCTTAAACCGACTTCAGTACGTCCCACACAAAAGCACGAATTCCAACCTCTTCGTTCACGGCGTCTATCCTCTTTATGTTGTTCAGAACTTTATCTACAAGTTCGTCTTCGACGATTGTCAGAACACTTTTATTAATTTCCGGCCATGCATGGGTACCAAGGTGGGGAACTCCTGTTTCGGAACCCCTTCCCTGAACATTCTCCCATAAGGAATAACCCTTAATACCAAGCTTGTCGAGCAGGAATTCAACTTTCTCTGTATGTGCCTGATTATAAATTATCATTATTGCTTTCATATTGCTTATTTATAAAGTTTCAAGTTTCCTGCCATCGCGATTTTCCTCGATGAAATCAAATTCGGAATAAACAGCCAGGTTCTTGTTACGCTCACCTTTTCGTGCAAAGATTGCATACACTATCGGAACGATGACAAGGGTAACCATAGTTGAAAAGACAAGTCCTCCAATAACCGCGATACCCATCGGGGCCCACAATTCCGATCCCGAACCCTTGCTCATCGCCAGAGGCAACATACCAAGAATGGTGGTTGCAGAGGTCATAATAACAGGCCTGAGTCGTGAACGTCCGGAAATAGCGATCGCCTCATAAAGCTCATGGCCTCTCTCGCGCATTAGATTAATAAAGTCGACCAGCACAATGGCATTCTTAACCACAATACCAATCAGCATCACAGCCCCGATTCCCGAGATGACACTCAGAGTCGTATGGGTCAGGAACAGCGCTATTGCAACCCCTGAAAACGCAAAGGGTATAGAGAACATGATAATGAAAGGCATCTTTAAAGATTCAAACTGGGAAGCCATAATAAGGTAAACCAGGATAAGACTGATAAGCATAAGCATGGCAATATCCATAAATGAATCCATCTGGTCTTTTATAGCACCCGATATCTGAACCATAACCCCGGCAGGCATTGTCATACTGTCAATGGTTTTCTGGAGTTCAGTCTGAAGTTCGGTGAGAGATCTTTTATACGGGGTGAAGGAAACTGTAACAATTCTTTCCTTGCGCTTGTGCTCAATTGAAGGAGGAGCCCAGTATTCCTTAATATTGGCAATCTCACCCAGTCTTACTATCTGACCCATCGGATTTGTAATTCCTATGTTTTCTATATCGGTAAGAGTATTTGTAGAACTCCTCTTGTATCTCACCACCACGTCATATTCATCGCCGAACTGACGGAGTTTGGTAGCTGTTAAGCCATCAACCCTGTCTTTGATTGCGGCCGACACCATAGCTGTGTTCAGGCCGTTGGCTATCATCTTATTCTGATCGAAGATGATCTGAAGTTCGGGTTTTGATTTATCGCGGCTGACCGTGATATCCCTGGCTCCCTGTATTTTCCTGATCTTATTTGCAAGCACATCGGCTACAAGGTTAGTCTCGGAAATATTATAGCCGTAGACCTCAACACTCACCGTGCTTCCACCGAAACTACCCATGCTTTCGGAGGTACCGACAGTATAATCAATAACCTCGGGATATTTGGCGAAATCAGCCCTCATCTCATCGGCTATATCGAAAACCGATTTCTTACGTTCCTGGATTGGAGAGAGCCTCAGGCTATAAGTAATGGTGTGAGTACCCTGGGCTGTAAATATAGAAGCAAAACCTCCCTGGTCGTCCGATCCCGTTGATGTTGAGATAATTTTCACTTCAGGATATTTTGTTCTGATCATCTCATCAATTTTATCAGCGGTGAGAAGTGTCTGATCAACTCTTGTTCCGGTCTGGAGCTTGACCGTAGCCGTAATCCTCGACTGGTCGGCCTGAGGAAAGAATTCAGTTCCCACTAAATAGAAGAGTCCCATTGAGGCAGCAAATATTATTACGGCTACCAGAGAGACAACTGTCTTATGATGCAGGGCCCAGCGTAAGGTTCTTTCATAGAAATGGTCTAACCTGTCAAGTCCTTTACGAATACTCCCATCATAGGTCCAGATTGATGCGTCTTTTTTGATCGGGTACCATTTCAGCAACATGGCGCTTAAGGTGGGAGTAAGAGTGATAGCAGCGAACACGGAAGTTACGATGGTGATTGTAACACTCATACCAAGCTGTTTGAAGAGAACTCCGGTAAGACCCTTTACAAAGGTTAATGGGAAGAAGACCGCAACAACCGTCAGAGTGGTAACGATAACAGCAAGCCACACCTCATTGGTTGCATAGATGGCGGCTTCCCTTGGCCTGCTTCCACGCTCTATGTGCTTTGTTATATTTTCAAGCACAACTATGGCATCATCAACCACCATCCCTATCGCTATTGAGAGTGAGGTAAGTGATATAATATTAATGGAGGCATCTGTTAAAAACAGGTAGATAAACGCGACAATTAGTGATATAGGTATTGTAAGAATGATAATAAATGTCGCCCTCCATCTTCCAAGGAAGAAGAGTACCACAAGTATTACAAATATTGCAGCATACATAAGGGTCTCCGAAAGGTTGCTGATAGAATCCCTGATAAATGATGCGCTGTCGAAGAGTTTCTCTATTTTAACATCAGGCGGAAGTCCTTTTGCAAGTTCCGATAAGGATTTTTCAACCTCTTTGGTAACCTTTACCGTATTGCCTCCCGACTGTTTCTGAATAAACATAGCCATTCCCCTTGCACCGTTTATTTTGGTGAAGAGTTTTGTCTCACGTATGGTATCACGTACCTGAGCAACGTCCTTTAAATAGATACTGCTGCCATTGAAATTGCTGATGACAAGGTTTTTAATCACTTCGCTTTCAGGGAATTCACCCTGGATACGGAGAGGATAGTCTGTCTTTCCCATTTCGATATATCCGGCGGGAAGGTTCATGTTTTCTGCCCTTATTACGCCACCTATCTGTTCAATAGTGAGGTTATAAGCCTCCATCTTGCGGGGATCAATATCAATATATACCTTTCTTCCGGGCACGCCGGTAAGAGCAACCGAGCCAACGCCTTCGATCCTGTTAAGAGGATTCACAACCTTCTCGTTAAGTATCTTTTCAAGTCCTGCATAACTCTCCTTTGCGGTGATGGCATAGTAGATAATAGGCATCATGTTGGTGTTGAACTTGATGATGGTTGGTTTGTCGCAACCATCGGGAAGGAAACGTTCCACCATGCTGAGGGAGCTTCTTATGTCATTTGAAGCCTCGTCGAGGTTGGTGCCATACTCAAAATTCATGAAGATGACAGAGGTGGCATCACTCGAACGTGAGGTGATTTCTTTGAGTTTACTTACTGAGTTAAGTGTATTTTCAAGGGTCTGTGTTACATTCGACTCTATGTCGGAAGCGCTCGCCCCCGGGTAGTTAGTATAGACGACAACATATGGTAGTTCCATTTCGGGATAAAGGTCTACCGGTAATTGCGTCAGCGAATATATCCCCATTACCATCAGACCGATAAAGATCAGGATGGTAGTTACGGGTCGTTTTACTGATGAACTGTATATACTCATTTCTTACTTTATTGAAGTACTTATTACTAATTGTTAATCTCGAGCTTATCACCGCTGATGAGCTTTGCCTGTCCTTCTTTAACAAGCATATCGCCCACTTTAAGACTTTCAGAAATTATCTCAAGCTGGTCATCAAATCTTTTTCCAAGTGTGACCTCGATCCTTTCACCAACGTTACTTTTTGAAATGAATACAAACCTCTGGTTGGTTCCTTCCTGCTGTAATACGGTATTCGCAGGAACCACAAAAGTCTCCACTTCTCCAAGATCCATCGCTACCCTTACAAACATACCCGGTTTCAGGAGTTCATTCCTGTTTGGAAGCTCAACTTCAACTGTAAATGACCTTGTTGCAGAGCTGATCGTTGGCCATATCCTGTAAACGGTACCGGTGAAAGCTTCATTCTTATAAACATCAGCTGCAACATTTACTTTCATCCCTTTTTTGATGAGAGGATAATATTGTTCAGAGACATTAACGTAGATCTTCAGTGGATTAACCTGCATCAGTGTCAAAACTGCTGCACGTCCGGTAGTGGTAGTAGGTGTTCCTGAATACATCTCGCCATTCTCGAAGTATTTGCCTGTTACGATACCTGCAAAGGGAGCCTTGATAAGTGTGTTTTCTTCCATGAAGTCAACATTTGTCTTTGTAACATCATATTGAGTCTTAAGCTGGTCGTACTGTTGCTGTTTGGCGCTTCCTGTCCTGAGAAGAGTGTCGATACGGCCCAGGTCCTTAGCAAGACTGTTGAGCTGAAGTTTCATCTGGAAGAGTTGTGTGCGGTCCATCAGATAGAGACTCTGACCCTTGGAAACTTTATCGCCCATCTGAACATAAATTTTCTCTATCCTTCCAGGGGTAGAAGGAACCATATTCACCTCCTCAAAAGGCAGAATAGTTGCAGTATAATCAATGGTCCTTGAGATCTTTGATTTAGCCAGTGCCATTACCCTGACCGGAATAGCAGCTTTTTCTGTCACTGTGGCAGTCGTTGCATCAGTTGCGGCTGTATTTTTAGATTTCGATGAGCAGGCTGCTAACATCAGTCCGGCTATCAGTAATGCTGAAATTGAATTGAAGTATTTCATTATCTGTAAGTTTGATTGTTTCTATTTTATTTCATGTTATTTAATAACTTATCCAGTGCAAGCTTTGTCTGGAGAAGGTTCATTAATGCAGATATATAGTTGTTTTCAGCCTGCAGATACAATGAATTTGACTGTGTAAGTTCGAGACTCGATGCCATCCCCTGCTTGTATTTATTCTCCACGCTTGCATATACCCTTTTCGACACATCAATGTTGTCCTTCTGGCTTTTATACTGGAGATTTGCATTAAGAAGATTGTATCTCAGCTGTTTCTCCTGCAGAAGAAGCTGTTCTGTAATCATATCTTTTGTATTTCTTGCTTTCTCAAGATTTATCTCGGCTTTTTTAATGTTGGCATATCTCTGCCCGCTTGCAAAAATTGGAACAGATAACTGAAGTCCTGTAACAACATTCGGGAACCATCTCTGTGAGCTGACCCTGTTCCCCATCCCGTTATTGCCATAGTTGTAAAAACCTGCAAGAGTAGGAAGAACCGAGGCTTTCTGAGCATTTAGTGCGAGAGATGACATCTTCTCCTGGTCGGCAATAAGTTTGTAATTAACATTATCCTCATGCTTGAACTCCTGGGCAAGAAGCTCTTCAACATTCAGGCTACCCGTAAAAGTGTCAAGATTTTCGGTCAGCACAATTTTTGTTGAAGCTGACACTCCAAGCTGGAACCTGAGCATGTTATAGTTAAGTTCTATTGTTCTCTGAAGGGCGCTCCTGCTGTTTTCGACCATAGTAAGATTCGATACCATCTGGTCGACATCGGTCGACTCGGCCATACCGGCAGCAAACATCGACCTGGTCGATTTTAAAGTTTCTGAAAGGTTGGCTATATTGCTATTAAGGATCTCAAGAGATTTCTCAGAAACAAGGATCAGGTAATAAGCCTGACTAACCTGCTCCTTTGTGTCCTCCTGTGTTTTTGCAAGATTATCCTGACTCATCATGGAGGCTAGTTTGCTTGTCTGGATGCCAATAAGCAGAGGTGCATTGAAAATAACAAGCGATGCAGTAACAGCTGCCCCTGTACTATACTGAGTACCAAACCTTACAGGTACCATCTCCCCGGGTTTTCCAAAAAAGTCTCCCGGTAACAGAGTAGTCATAAGTTTAAGGTTATCATTAAATGAAGCCGACGCGTTTACCTGGGGAAGAGCGCTGGATATGGTTGCCCATAATGCCCTCCTGGCAGCATCGGTATCAAGTGTCGACGAGATAACCATCTTGTTGTTCTTCATGGCATAGTCCTGGGCGTCTTTTAGTGAAAGCTTTAGTTCACTGCCATTCTCCTGAGCTGATATCATTCCCGCTGAGAGGAATAAGAGCATCAGAAAAGTCAGAAATCCTTTGTTTTTCATTTTTAAAATATTTGTTATCTGTTGGTTACCTGTTAATTGAATTTTATTGATAATTTATTATATATTAATTTCGAGTACATTTATAAGCTCAATTCCTTCCGGCGTTGAAATTCCCCTGAGGTAGTTGATATAGACGTTTCTGAGCACTTCCTTCCTGCTGAAGAGTTCAAACGGAAAAAGCTCATTGTCCATGGTTAATTTACCCAGAGCATAAAGACAACGATTTACCAGATCGGCATTTATATCTTTTCTGAAAAGATTGTCGTCAATTCCCTTTTGAATAAAGCGGATATTATTCCTGTAATCAGGCATTTCGCTTTTTTCTGATTTGTTCATCAGAAAGTCACTGTGAAACTTCTTTATATCAGCCTGAAACGCCGGGCTCATATCCTGAAAATGACTCCAGCTTATCTCTACCAGCTTGAATATCGCCACTATTACATTCTCCGATTCATCAAGTATCTTCTGAACCACCAATTTTTGCCTGTCAACCATCAGTTGTAAAACTCCTTCAAGAAGGGCATCCTTATCGGAAAAAACTTCATAAATTGTCCTCTTCGACATACCAAGATGGTTCGCAAGCTGATCCATTGTGACCGACTTAATACCATAAGCTTTGAAAAGTGTTGCAGCTCCCTCCAATATTCTCTCTTGTATACTCATTGCTGTAAATTAATTGTGCAAAAATATAAAAACTTTTTTAGTGTACATAGTTTTTATAGTTTTTTAACCATTTATCTTTTATGAATGACCGGTTTTAACCGGTGAATGGAGAATTGAATTATAATCGGATATTCAGTTTCCTGAACTTTTTTATTAGTATTTTTATCTTCTGGAACTTCAGGCTAAGCGCCAAATAGTTGTTTAACCGCAGAGTTCGCGAAGATGGTGCAAAGAACACAAAGTCAATTAATTGCAGTTATTTTCTTCGAGCCCTCTGCGAAAACCTCAGGGAGCTCTGCGGTTAATGGATTTATGCTTGCCAGGCAACATACCTGATTGTTTAGACTAACATAATTATTTTATAAAAGAACTAAGATGAAAATCGACCCGGATTTGAGAATTTCTGAGCTGGGGCTGCTCCTCCCTCCTGCCCCGCGGCCTGCAGGCCTTTACAAGCCAACAGTAGTCTCCGGAAAGTACCTGTTTGTCTCCGGACAGGGACCAATAAACAACGACGGTTCACTCATTAAAGGCAAGCTTGGAGCCGACCTCGATCTTCAGGAAGGTAAGTTGGCAGCACGACAGGTTGGACTGACAATGCTCTCGACCATCATTACCCACTTTGGTGAACTGAAGAAGATTAAGAAGCTGGTGAAAGTGCTTGGAATGGTAAACTGCACACCCCTGTTTGATCAGCAGCCTGCAGTCATAAATGGCTTCAGCGAACTCATGGCTGAGGTTTTTGGTGAGGAAGACGGCGTCGGTGCAAGATCGGCAGTGGGAATGACATTGCCTTCAGGCATACCTGTGGAAGTAGAAGCTATGTTTGAATTATATGTAGAAGAATGATGGAAGATCAAAGCCAAACAAAGGATCAGTGGTATCGCGTTAAAAACATAGACGAGATTGCTTCGCCTTCACTGCTGGTTTATCCTGAAAGAATAGAGGAGAATATACGCAGAATGATAGCCATCGCTGGTAAGCCGTCGCGTCTGAGGCCACATGTCAAGACTCATAAAATGGCCGAAATAGTCGCCATGCAGATGGAGTATGGTATCGGAAAATTCAAATGCGCCACAATTGCTGAAGCAGAGATGGTTGCCCGCTGCGGCGCCAAAGACATCCTGCTGGCGATGCAGCCCGTGGGTCCGGGCCTTAAGAGGTTTTTCAACCTGCAGAGGGAATTTCCCGGGACAGAGATATCGTGCATAGCCGATTCGGAAGAAATTATTATTCAGCTCTCCGATCTTGCAAGAACTACAGGTACCGAGACTAATGTATGGCTCGATATAAATAACGGGATGAATCGTACCGGCGTCATTCCGGGTGAAAAGGCATCCAGGCTCCTTAACCGGATAAGCGATTCTCCCATGTTGCTTGCAGCAGGATTACATGTTTATGATGGTCACATTCATGAACCTGATATCTCCCTGCGGAAGCAAATGTGCGAAAAGGCATTCGAACCTGTGACTGAACTTCTGGATGAACTCAGACTCGATGGCTTCTCTCCGTTAAGAATTGTTGCCGGAGGAACCCCCTCATTTCCCGTACATGCCCTGAGACCCGATGTTGAATTAAGTCCGGGAACCCTTCTCCTATGGGATTTCAAATCGGGCAGTTCATTTACCGATATGGATTTCCTCCATGCAGCCGTTCTCCTAACAAGAGTTGTAAGCAGGCCTGCAAAGGATTTATTATGCCTTGATCTTGGTCACAAAGCCATAGCTTCAGAAATGATCCAGCCCAGGGTTTTCCTTTTCGGCCTTAGAAACTATACCATGGTTAATCACAGCGAAGAACATATGGTGATCAGAACCAGGGATGCCGATAAATTTAGAACAGGCGATGTAATATATGGTATCCCGTTTCATATTTGTCCCACAGTTGACCACTATGATTTTGTTAATGTTGTTACAGGAAACCAGGTGACAGGTCAATGGGCCGTAGAGGCCAGGAAAAGAAAAATAACGATTTAATATCCCGGGATAAGATGAATAAGAAGTTGATTTTTGATTCCCACCTCGACCTGTCGATGAACGCCATGGAGTGGAACAGGGATTTCAGACTGACAGTGGGAGAAATCAGAAAGCTTGAACAGGGGATGAATGATAAACCCGACAGGGGGAAAGGAACAGTAAGCTTTCCTTCGATGCGTGAAGGGAACGTCGGAATCTGTGTTGCAACACAAATAGCCCGGTATGTAAAACCCGGAAGCATTATCCCCGGATGGAATTCACCCGAGCAGGCCTGGGCACAAACCCAGGGGCAGCTCGCCTGGTACAGAGTCATGGAGGATGAAGGTGAGATGAGACAGATAAAAACCAGATCCGACCTTGATAGTCATCTTTCCGATTGGGAAGCTGACCCAATTACAACTCCCATCGGGTACATCTTAAGTCTTGAAGGAGCCGATTCAATAGTTTCTGTTAATTATCTTGAAAAGGCATATAACTATGGACTGCGTGCTATCGGTATGTCACATTACGGCCCGGGGAGATATGCAAACGGAACCGATTCAACGGGTGGATTAACCAATGAAGGCAGAGAGCTTATTAAGGAAATTGAACGTCTGGGGATGATTCTCGATGCTTCCCATCTCTGCGATGAAAGTTTCAGGGAAGCTCTCGATGTTTTTCATGGACCCGTTTGGGCCAGCCATAACAATTGCCGTGTTTTTGTACCCCACAACAGGCAGTTTACCGATCAACAGATCACTGAACTTATAGAAAGGGATGCGGTTATTGGAGTTGCCCTCGATGCCTGGATGATGGTCCCGGGCTGGATTAGCGGAAAATCAGATCCTGTAGACATGGGTGTTTCTCTTTCACAGATAATAAATAATATAGATCACATCTGCCAGTTGGCGGGTAATTCACTGCATGCAGGAATAGGTTCCGACCTCGACGGGGCATACGGCACAGAACAATCGCCCTGCGAGATTGAAACCATTGCCGGCTTACAGAAAATAGATGACCTCCTTTCAGTCAAAGGGTATTCTGAAATGGATATAAATAATGTTCTGAGCGGTAATTTCATTCGCTTTCTGAAACGAAACCTTCCGCGATAAAAGGTAAAGACTGACAGAATGAAGGCAATCGGTTTCAGAACATTTCGATGAATATTTTGTTTTAAAATAAACTTAATATTCATTTGATTATGAACCTTCAAAATGCTTTTCAGAATTTGAATTGGCTGGCAATAATAGTTGCTGCTGTTAGCGCTTTTATTCTCGGAGGCTTGTGGTACTCTCCCCTTCTTTTTGCAAAACGATGGATGAAGGAGACAGGTATTACAGAAGAGTCGACCAGGAAAGCAAACATGACAAAGATCTTCGGACTCTCATTCGTACTCGCCCTGATCGCTTCATTTTTCCTTGCAATGTTTATTGGAAAAGGTGCAGGAGCTTTTGCCGGAGGCATGGCAGGCTTTATGGCCGGACTCGGTTGGGTCTTTACTTTTATGGGTATTAGTTATCTTTTTGAATCCCGGACCCTTGTACATTTCCTCATCAACTCCCTCTACAGCGTTTTAAGCCTGACAATCATGGGTTTGATCATAGGAGTCTGGCAATGAGCCGGTGCATATTAAACAAAGATAAGGCTGCAATAAGAAATTAAGATTTACCTGTAGAGGTAGAGAAATCCCTTCTGCAGCTTGCCGTTATAATAGACATCATCCCAGCCTAACGCACGGATCAGGTAAAAATAGACACCGGGAGCTGCCTTTACCGATGAATTGTTGATATTCCCATTCCATCCTTTCCAGTTCTTCAGTTTTTCACCGTCGCCATTGAAGCTGTAAACCCTGATTCCGCTCCGGCTGAAAATTTCAATGTTGAGAAAACGAAGCGATTTTGTCTCGGGGATGAAAATATCATTTAATCCGTCGTCATTAGGAGTAAAGACGTTGGGAATGTCGAGGGCAGATGGTACAACCACAACTTTTGTCTCGGGACGCAGTGAATCAATGCAATGCAAATCGCTTTCGATAGTCAGTTTTACCGAATATTCCCCCGGCTTATAATAAATATGCGGAGGCGGATTGCTCAATGTAGAGGTTGAATCATCGCCGAATTCCCATTTATATTTTGAAGCTCTTATCGATTTATCTGTAAAGGTAACTTCAAGCGGAGCTTCACCGGTTTGAGGGTCGAATTCAAAGTCGGCCTTTACATGGATAGATGTGTAATCGAATGATGAGTTGCTAATGCATCCGAAGCTGTCAGTAACCTGAAGATTATATGTTACATCAACCAGGGGAGGATCAAATGTTTGCGGATTAAGCACAAGGTCGGGGTAGGGAATTGTTGAGGATGGATTTGATGACCAGAGGAAACCGACACCATCAGGCAGTTTGACCCTTACCCCAGTGGAAGGATCAGAATAATAGAAAGTGTCGATGGCAACCTTTCCTTTCAGGGCAACATAGGCACAGGTCCTGTTCTGAAGCTGGGCAAGAGAATATGGACTGTCGGTAAAAATCCAGCCGGTAAGAATAGTATCTCTGCCTCCTGTGATCTCCACCCTGTATCCGCCCTCATCAAGGTTATCAACCGTGGAACTTTTGACTCCTGATTCCGATTTTAATGGAATGCTGAAACTTTTGGTGTCATTGCTCCACTGATACCAGATAAAATTATGGTTAACCAAACCATCCGGATTGCCGGCAATGAGAGTTCCCTTCTGATTTCCTGAGCTATTGCAGTAAATGAAAATCGGATCTTTTACCTGAGAAGCAGGATATGCAGTATACCTGACGGCGTTGGATCCCGGCGCAAGAAGCTGAGCCACTGAAACCAGCGGCAGGAAAATCAATATGATGAGAAAATAATAACGCACAGGCATACAAAACTTAACTTACATAACGATTATCGGAAGCTTTTGGTACTTTTCCGGTGCAAGTATAATAAATTATATGCAGAATGATGGTTCAATCGGTATGAAACACCTCTTCCATGACGCTCCACCATTCACCAGGTTTGGCAGTGGAAACAGGTTCCTGCATGGGGTCCATAATCTTCCACCACTCCTGTGTTTTAGGGTCAGCCGCCATAATTGCCATATCGGCTGCATAATCAGTTCCTGTATATTCAAAATAAGCATAAAGGATATCATCCTTAAGGAAGATTGAATAATTCTGAATTTTGCATTTCTTAATTGTCGCCAGAACCTCAGGCCACACGTCTCTGTGATATTCCTTATAGATTTCAAGCTGTTCGGGTTTTAATCCAATTATTTGTCCATACCTTTTCATAAAAGTTCAGTTTTAACCTGTTAGATCTGTGAAGAAATTACTGTTAATAAAAATAAGACTTTTAGTTCAGACTATAATGGAAACCTCAACCCTATATTGCTAAATTTGCGCCCTCAGCACCATTTAATTGAAAGACTAATGTTACCAGAATACCTGAATGATCTTAATGAACCTCAGAAAGAGGCAGTTATCCACACCGAAGGACCCTCTCTCATTATAGCGGGCGCCGGCGCTGGAAAAACCAGGGTGCTGACTTACCGTATTGTACATCTTCTCCGGCAGGGTGTGCCGGCATCAAAGATCCTTGCACTCACCTTCACAAACAAAGCGGCTAAGGAGATGAAGGAGAGAATAACCAAAATAGCAGGTCCCGAAGTAGCCAGGTTTCTATGGATGGGAACCTTCCATTCAATATTTTCAAAAATTCTTAGGATGGAAGGAGAAAAGTTAGGTTATAAGCCAAGCTTCACCATCTATGATTCGTCTGACTCAAAAAGTCTCATCCGTACCATTCTGAAAGAGATGAACCTTGATGATAATGTCTACAAGCCCGGCGCTATAGCTTCAAGGATCTCAAGTGCCAAGAACAGCCTTGTCACAGCAAACATGTACGGAGCAGATGCCAGTATGAACGAGTATGACAAATCGAGCAGAATGCCACTGATGTCGGACATCTACAGAACATATGCAGGACGCTGTTTTAAAGCGAATGCAATGGATTTCGACGATCTTCTGTTAAATACCAATGTACTCTTTAGGGACTTTCGTGATGTTCTTCAGAAATACCAGGAGAAGTTTCATTATATTCTTGTTGACGAATACCAGGATACCAACTACTCGCAATACCTGATTGTAAAAAAACTCTCCGCCCTTCACAGGAACATATGCGTTGTTGGCGATGATGCTCAGAGTATTTACTCTTTCAGGGGGGCCAGGATTGAAAACATCCTGGAATTTAAAAATGATTATGATGACTATAAGCTCTTCAAGCTCGAACAGAATTACCGTTCCACCCAGACAATTGTTGATGCTGCAAACACTATAATAGCCAATAATGAGGGTCAGATCGAGAAAAAGGTCTTCTCGATGAACGAAGAGGGTGAAAAGATCCAGGTCTTTCAGGCAATGACCGATTCGGAAGAGGGATTCAATGTTGCTTCCGATATCTTCGACAAGAAATTCTCGCAACAGCTAAACTGGGTCGATTTTGCAATATTGTACAGGACCAATGCCCAGTCGAGAATCTTTGAAGAGACATTAAGGAGAAAAAACATTCCCTATAAGATCTACGGAGGATTGTCATTCTATGAACGCAAGGAGATAAAGGATCTCCTCTCCTACTTCCGGATGGTCATCAACCCCGAAGATGAGGAGGCATTCAAGAGATCGGTGAATTATCCCAAGCGTGGAATTGGTGAGACTACCATTCAGAAACTGTTCGATCTGGGCACCTCATTGGATGCGACTCCCTGGAGCCTCATTCCTGAATCAGTTAAATATCACGAATATTTTAATTCCTCGACTTCCAAAAAGCTATTGTCATATGCCGAGGTCATCAATAACCTTCGCCGCGATTACGATTTGGTAGATGCGTTTACCAAAGCAAGGGAAATTGCAATGGCTTCAGGAATCATGAGGGAGCTGAAAGAGGGCAATACTCCTGAAGATGTCAGCCGTTACGAAAACCTCGAGGAGTTGCTGAATGCAATAAAGGGTTTTACTGAAGCAGCCGAAACTAACGGAGAACCCGCAACTATTGAGGCATATATGGCTAATGTAGCCCTTCTCACCGACCAGGATTCAGAAAAAGCAGAGGACAGGAATAAAGTTACCCTGATGACAATGCATTCGGCAAAGGGACTTGAATTCAAGCATGTATATATTGTTGGGATGGAAGATACCCTTTTCCCTTCGCCAATGTCGACTGGCAGCGCCAGGGAACTTGAAGAGGAGAGGCGGCTATTTTATGTTGCCCTTACCCGTGCCGAAAAACAAGCTACTCTCAGCTATGCCTTAAACAGGTACAAATGGGGGAACCTTGAACACTGCAGTCCAAGCAGGTTTCTGCGCGAAGTGGATCAGAAATTTCTTCAGTACCCACAGACAGGTGGAAAGCCTTTCCCTAAGAATAATATGCCGGCAGCAAGTCCGAAGCCAGTCAGGGAAGAACCTGTTAAGCAAATGAAACCCGACGGTAGATTCAGGAAGATGACTAAAATCGAAGCCGGACCAGTTACTACGAGCCCTCAGTCTGTAGCCAGTTCAGGTCAGTATACAGAAGGAGATACTGTGGAGCACGAAAGGTTTGGAAAAGGAGTGATAGTTGCAATAGAAGGAAAAGCTCCCGATACCACTGCCACTGTCGAGTTCGACAGGGAGGGTAGCAAGAAGCTTCTCTTAAGATTTGCCAAGCTTAAAAAACTCTGAGAAAGAGTTTCTATTTGGTTTTTCCTGCCTGACCAAAATTCATCTTCATAAAGGTGTAACCTGCTGTTGAAACGGAATGGGAGTAGCTTTCGTTAATCTCTTTTGTCTCCATTTTCATTGCAGGCTGGTTATTCTTATCAAACGATTCCATGCCGAGCATAATAGCACCTTCAAGAGCAGGGTCTCCATAATACGAAGGCATTCCTGCCTTACCCCAGTATTTCCTGTCGGCTTTGATTTTAAGATCTTTGGTGAGCCAGATCAGAGAATAATTTTCCTTGCCCTCTTCAGCCACCTTATACTCATCACAGTTATAACCGGCTATCATTCTTGTATTTCCTGTTTTTGTGATAGTGGGTTTTAAACTTTTTTCACCCTTTTGATTCTTTGTCATTGAAGCCATCGAGGAATCTGACGGGATGTTTGAAATAATCCCTGTCTTTGACTCCCCGTTGTTAATAAGCATCATAAAGCATCTGTTATCGCCGTCAAAAAGAAAAACAGAGGGCATTGTTGATCCCTTTTCTTTAGAGTTCTGGATCTGAACTTCAATGGCTGCATTGGGAGAATTCCCGCTGAAAAAGGTATAATAGTCCGATTTCATAACATCCTTCTTTTCATATGTTTCCATCTGCATATAAATTCTTCCGGTGAACAAATACTCCTCGTTATATTTTATATCAATCTTTCCTCCGAAGAGTCCGCGGCCAGTGGCCAAAGTTCCCTGCCCCTCCTGAGCATTGGAGTTGGAATTCTGGTTGTTCTGCCCGTTTTCATTGTTGCCGGAACTTTTTATGCTTTTATTAACTGCAGTATCGACCTGATGTCCGATCTCTTTATTGAGAGCTTTGTTAAGTGTTTTCTTGAGAACACCACCAAATTGAGCATTAATATTGGCGGGCAGAAGCAGAGCTAAGATCAGAATCAGAAAGGATGTCCTTGTTTTCATATTATTGCTTTTAAGTATTAATCGTAAAATTAATCAAGTTTATTCATAAATAACAATCCAACTGATCAGAAAGTTTCCTGCCAGGGGCACCATCAGATAGTAAATTCAGAAGCCGGTAAGGGTTCAACAGCACGGGGTTCTTTTTCGCGTAATACAGATTCATAAAGAGTTGCGAATGAACTGGAAATCCAGATTAATGCAGGGAATATTCCCACTATCAGCATCAACAATCCAAACAATACGATGAAAATTGATACAAATCCCATCAGGAATATCCGCCAGCCGTGGCCTCTAGTCAGTTTCCAGCTGAGCTCAACTGCCTCTATCGGATCGAGCTTCTTGTCCATTATAATATAGGAGACAAAGATAAGCCTGCATCCGATTATAATACCCGGAATAATCAGTGCGATAAATCCCATGATGACCAGGGCAAAAACGAGAAGGTTAGCCAGGAT
>CAIPJU010000116.1 GCA_903865465.1 uncultured Bacteroidota bacterium | reverse complement strand
CGACCTTGGAAAGATTGAATCATCCACTCCCTTCATTCCGCCCCAGTTTCCTCCAACGGCAACATTAAGGATGATATGAAATGGTTTGTCAAACGGCCATACTTTATAACCTGTTCCTTCATTTTTAAAGGTGAAGCAGAGTGTATCGTCTACGTAAACACGATATTCATCAGCCTGCCATTCAAGAGCATAGACATGGAAAGCATCATAACAATCGGGAATTGTTAACTTATTGTTCTTCTGAGTACCCTGTACATGATTATAAGAAAATGTATGTGCAGAACAGACAATTACATAAGGATCGACTCCCACATTTTCCATTATATCAATTTCGCCGCTTGATGGCCAGCCTCCGTAGGAATCACCTGTTGGCATCATCCAGATTGCAGGCCACATTCCTCTGCCCGAAGGAAGTTTTGCCCTGATCTCGTACCTGCCGTAGAGCCAGTCTCCTTTTCCTTTGGTAACAAGCCTCGCAGAGGTATATTTATGATCTTTATAATCTTCTTTTACAGCGTTAATATAAAGAAACCCATCCCTGACTTCTGCATTCTTCATCCTGTCTCTAGTATAGAACTGGGCCTCATTATTCCCCCATTTCCATTCATTACCCGCTGTATCAGAGCTCCATTTATTTTTATCAGGGAAACCATGATAATCAAATTCATCATTCCAGACGAGTTTCCATGAGTTCTTGTCCTGTTTGTCTGACCTATGATCAGAACTAAATTCTTTGCTGTTTACCGGCATCAGCAAAGCTGTCAATAATAAAATTACCTGGACTAACATGATTAATTGTTTTATTAAATAATCGATTTTATTGCTTATAAACTTTCACATAATCAACCTGGAGTGTGTCGCTGGTAAATGCAGGGTCAATGGTACCTCCAAAGGTACCGCCCATGGCAAAATTCATTATTATGAAAAAATCATGGTTAAAAGGGATATCTGATGAATTGCTCACTGTATGAAATAACTGGTCATCAACGTAGATATTTATTAAGGCAGATGACCAGTCAATTCTGTAGGTATGGAATTCAGTAGAAGCGTTTTGTATCATGACGGTATTTCCATTGGCGCTGCCTCCGGAACGGCCAGGATAATGAAGAGTACCGAAGATTTTATTCAGCTCACTACCCCTGTGTTCCATTACATCCATTTCGCCGCAGGCCGGCCAGCCGGCATCGCTTATATTACTTCCAAGCAGCCACAGGGCAGGCCAGGTCCCAACTTTTGAAGGAAGTTTTGCTCTAAAGACGACCTTCCCGTATTTAAAGGAAAATTTATTCATTGTGAGAAGTCTTGCCGAAGTATACTGACTCCCGCTAATGCTCTCCTTTACTGCTGCAATTTTTAAGATCCCGTCCTTAATAAATGCATTTGAAGCCTGGTTTGTATAATATTCCAATTCCGAATTTCCCCAGCCACCAGAACCTGTACCGATATCATATCCCCACTTCAGGGGATCAGGAGCACCATCGGTATTAAATTCGTCAGACCAGAAGAGGCCCTGTTCACCGGTTACCGTAACAGTCACCTGGATTGTCTTTTTCACTGACAGACGGGTACTGCCATAAGCTGTGACGGTAACATCATAGGTGTAAGTTCCTCCAACGGCAAATTTGAATGTGGTCGCTCCAGTTGTTCCCTGATTTACAATACCATCGCCGAAATCAAAATCATATGTAACAGCATTATCAGCAGTTGCTGTAAAAGAAACATTTCCGCTGCCATCGGTACTGATTTCGGTGCTGACTTTAATGTTGGAAGGAGTTAGGTTTGCACTCTCCTTCTTACAGCCATTAATCGTCAGAATTGCGAGAAGTAAAATAAAAACATGTTTAAAATGCTTCATTATGAATCAGTTTTTAATTTTTGATTTCGATGCAAAATACAAAATTTTACTCATATCCTCCCAGACAGAAAAAATCATTTAAAATCAGAATATGATCAACCATTTAATTAGTGTCATAAATAAATCAAAATAAAAACATAACTTTATTTAAGAAAACTGAAAGAGATGAAAACAAACAAAATCAATCGCCGGAGTTTCATTGTTAACACAGCAATGGCTGCTGCTGCAATAACTGCTGCAGGCCCAAAAGCGTTCTCATTTCCTACCCGGACTATGGCAAATAAACTTCCACGCTGGAGAGGATTTAACCTTCTGGACTTTTTTTCACCTGTTCCCCCTGTTAATAAGGATCTGAATTCAACTACCGAAGATGACTTGAAATGGATGTCGGACTGGGGATTTGATTTCGTTCGTATTCCATTGGCATATCCCCGTTATCTTTCATTCGACAGGACAAAAGAGATTTCCATTGAAGAGACTTATAAAACTGATCCAAAATCTGTTGAAAATATTGAACGGCTTATATATATGGCTAACAAATATGGATTACATGTGAGTCTGAACCTTCACAGGGGGCCGGGATACTGTATAAATGCAGGTTTTCACGAACCATTTAACCTATGGAAAGACAAGACGGCCCAGGATGCTTTTAATTTTCACTGGGCCATGTGGGCTGAACGTTTAAAAAGCATTCCCTCCTCCAGATTAAGTTTTGATCTGCTTAATGAACCTGCCTATATTGAAGATATGAATGACCAATTTGCAAAAAAGGGTCCGGTTCCCGGAGAGATATATCGTAAAGTTGCCGGAGGTGCAGTAAATGCAATACGCTCCGTTAGTCCTGATCGTCTCATAATTGCCGATGGGAATGGCGGTGGTAATAGTGTTATTCCTGAACTCACTGATCTTAATATCGGACAAAGCTGCAGGGGTTACTATCCAGGGCTTGTTTCTCATTACCAGGCTCCGTGGGTATGGAAAGATCCTTCAAAGGCACCTGCACCTCAATGGCCCGGAACAATGGAAGGCAAAAACTATGGGAGAGCTCAACTCGAAGAATTTTATAAACCATGGATTTACCTTCTTGGTAAAGGAGTCGGGGTTCATTGCGGGGAATGCGGCTGTTGGAAAAAAACACCTCACAACATATTCCTTTCCTGGTTTGGAGATGTGACCGATATTCTCACCCAAAATGGCATAGGATACGCTCTTTGGAATTTCAGAGGCGACTTTGGTATCCTCGATTCAGGACGTGCTGATGTTGATTACACTGATTGGCATGGTCACAAACTCGATAGCAAGCTTCTTGACCTTCTCAAAAAACGCTGATCAACTATCAGATTATACGACAATTTTATTTGCAGGCCATTACACCTTTAAAATATCCTATTGATTCGGCTATCCCCGGAAGCGAGTCTTTCATATCCTTTTCAAACTCCAGGCTGCAACTGCCACTGTATTTAATCTTACGCAAGGTTGCCACAACTTTTGGAATATTAATAATGCCCCTGCCCATTTCGACAGTAATCCCCTCTTTAGATGCTTTGTCAACATCCTTAATATGAATATCATAAACACGGCTTGCATACTTTTTAAGGTCGTATGCCGGATCCTTACCATCACGGGTGGTATGGCCTATATCCATACAAATACCAATACGCTTATCCAGATCCTTAATATGGTTCCATATATCCAACGCATTGGGATACAAAGGATTGTCTGGTCCGTGATTGTGAATGGCCAGTTTGAAGTCGTAACTCTTTATCTTTTTCTCAACATATGGAAGAAGTTCATAATCGGGTGCTCCTACAATCATTTTAACACCAGCCATCCGTGCATATTCAAAGGCCTGATCAACTGAATCGCGGCTCTTCATATAGACAACTCCTACAGTATAAACATTTATACCGTTAGCCCTGAACTTTCCTATTACTTCATCTATCTTCTGCTGGCTGCTGTTCATAGGCAGATGAAAATCCTTCAGGGAGAGATTACTTACTTTTATCCTTTTCATCATCTCAATGGTCTGCTCAAGGGTAAATTCCCTGAATGTATAACCGGCCATACCAATGGTAAATGTATCTGAAATGGTTGCAGGCTGCATAATACTTTCACCTGATACCAAAACAGGTGCGATACCTGCGGCAAGTACTCCGGTACCTGCCATTTTTAAGAACTGCCTGCGCGATTTCATAGTCAGATATTAAATATTTTATAAGAAAATAATTCTAAGATAATACCAAAAAAATCAGAAGTCGGGAACATGCGACCTAAATCAGTATTATGATTCCTTTTATTTATCCTTTCGAACAACCATATTATTATCCAGAAGCCTGCTGTTGTATGTCTGGATTATTGCTTTAAGCTTATCTTCCATCTCATGTCTGATATCACTCTCCTTTTCCGAAAGATTGTTCTCGAGATAGAGATCGCTTTTATAATTAAACAAACCAATAGTCTGATTATCTATCATTTCAAGAATATGATCTTTCATATAAAGGTGATAATCGTTTCCGTTGGTATTATAGGCAAAAGACTCATTGGAATCATCAAGCAGGTTATTGCCAAAAGCAATATACTCGTCGTCGTAATTCAGGTAATTAAGAATGGTAGGCATGATATCAATCTGCTGTGCAATTCTTTGTTTTCTACCTTTCAGGTCGCTTCCTGGTTTATAAAAGATAATAGGAACGCAGTAAGCTCCAAAATTGTTCTGAAACTCCTTATGAACTGACTCATTCGTATGGTCAGCAGTAATTACAAAAAGAGTATTGTTAAACCATGGACTTTTTGAAAGTTCACTGAACATTTCACGAAGTGAAAAATCGGAATAGCCTACAACCTCCAGGATTGGAGCTGGTCCCTTTTTGAATTTACCCTTGTATTTTTGCGGAACTTCAAAAGGATGATGTGATGAAACTGAAAATATCGAAGCCATGAAGGGCTCTTTGAAGCTGTTAAGCTTTGAGACAAAAAACTTAAAAAATGGCTCATCCCAAACACCCCATACGCCATCGAAATCGGACTTATTGGGATATTCATTAAGTCCGAAATAGTCATTGAAACCGGCCATTTTTGAAAAAGAGTCGAAGCCCATTGAGCCGTTCGGTGCTCCATGGAAAAAAGCGGTGTAATATCCCTTCTTCCTCAGCAGTTGAGGTAAACCATTGATATCGTTGTTAGCATATGAAGTTATTACATAGGGTTTTTCGAGCGATGGAACAGAGGCAAGAATTGATGGCATTGCATCAATCGATTTTTTACCATTGGCAATGGAAACGTCGAAGGAGAGGCTTACCTTAAGAAGAGAGTCAATAAATGGCGTATAACCTTCATATTT
>CAIPJU010000115.1 GCA_903865465.1 uncultured Bacteroidota bacterium | reverse complement strand
TTGTTTCTGGTCAGACCAGTATGCTTACCACAGCTGAAAAGTCTGATTTCAAATCCACGTCGAACTATAATGATGTAATGTCATTTATAGAACAGCTTCGAAAGTCTTCGAAACATATAAGGGTTGAGACGATTGCAACATCTACCGAAGGACGCGACATTCCCCTTCTTGTAATAGCTGATCCTCTCCCGAAATCGCCTAAGGATCTGATTAATGATAAGAGGGTTGTCGTTTATATTGAAGCTAATATTCATGCAGGTGAAGTAGAGGGGAAAGAGGCAGTTCTGATGTATGCCAGGGATCTCCTGAAGGAAAAAAGCCCTGAAATTCTCAGGAATGTTGTCCTTCTGATTTGTCCATTATTTAATCCCGACGGGAATGAAAAGATTGACCCCGGAAACCGTACCTATCAAAACGGACCTGTAAATGGAGTAGGTGTAAGGTATAATGGGCAGAACCTCGACCTGAACCGTGATGCAATGAAAGCTGAGTCTCCTGAAGTAAAAGGTGTAATCGCTAATGTGTTTAACCGCTGGGATCCCTCTGTTTTTATGGATTGTCATACTACTGATGGGTCGTATCATGTTGAACCTGTAACTTTTACATGGATGGTTAATCCGAATGGTGATAATACTCTGATATCATATATGAAGGAGAAAATGGTTCCTGAGATGTCTATAAACCTTCTGGATAAATATAAAATTGAAAACTGTCTCTATGGTGAGTTTTTTGATCTGGCTAATCCTGAAAACGGCTGGGTATTTGATGCTTCCGAACCCCGATATATGACAAATTATGTTGGTTTGAGGAACCGTCTTGCCATTCTCGATGAAAATTATGTTTATGCAGATTTTCGTTCACGGGTAAATGGAAGTTATTATCTGATCCGTTCACTGGCTGAGTATGCATCGTCTCATAAAGATGAAATTAGGAGCCTTGTTGCTGAAGCTGATAAAAGGACAATATCGAGAGGTATGAAACCATCTCCCTCGGATTCGTTTGCAATTGAATATAAGGTAAGACCGCTTCCGGAAAAGGTTACAGTTAAAACCTTTGAAGCCGATGTTATTGCTGGTGAAAACGGAAGAAGGAATTTTAAAAGGAGCGACAGGCAGAAAACTGTATCAGTTCCATATTTTATTGATTATTACCCCTCAGGAAATACTAAATTTCCGTATGCTTACCTGATAACCACTTCTGATCCCCAGATAATGTCAGTTCTGAAATCGCATGGTATTAAAATTGAAAAGCTGACCTCATCTTCAAAAATAGGGGTTAAGAGCTTTGCAATTACTGACATAAAAGGAGCACAAAGGCTCAACCAGGGCCATTATATGAACACAGTCAGGGGAAAATGGAGTGATGCTTCAATTGAATTTCCAGCAGGAACCTTTGTTGTGAGGACAGCCCAAAAGCTGGCTAATGTGGCAGCTGAGCTTCTGGAACCACAATCGGATGACGGACTGCTATCATGGAATTTCTTCGACCGTTATCTTGTGCCACAATGGGGAAACGGTTATAATCAATGTCCTGTATATAAAGTGATTGATCCGGTTTCGATTAATACTGAACCTGCTTTTTAAAGAGGATATTTAAAATATAACTTATCCATGCCGGGAAGCCTGAATTTCAATAATTCTAATCTCCTGACAGCGTTGTAAAACACACATTTTTTTCAGACCTTTGGCGCCTGAACAAACAGGCAAATAAACTGAACATGAGAAAATGGCGAATTGAAGATTCTGAAGAGCTTTACAATATTAACGGGTGGGGCGACAAATATTTTTCTATCAACGAGAAAGGTAATATTGTTGTAACGCCTCAGAAGGAAAGCGCTCCGGTCGATCTTAAGGAACTCCTTGACGAACTTATGTTATCGGATGTCTCTACACCAGTGCTGCTTAGATTTCCCGACATTCTGGATGACAGGATAATCAGCATCTCGAAATGTTTTAAATCGGCTTCGGAAGAGTACGGCTACAATGCTCAGAACTTCATCATTTATCCGATAAAGGTAACCAGATGCGTCCGGTTGTGGAAGAGATTGTCAGTCACGGGAAGAAATTCAATATTGGTCTTGAAGCTGGTTCTAAACCGGAACTTCATGCCGTTATCGCCATTAACACTGATCCTGAATCGCTTATAATATGTAACGGCTATAAGGATGAAGATTATATTGAGCTGGCGCTACTGGCTCAGAAAATGGGAAAAAGGATCTTCCTGGTTGTCGAGAAGCTTAATGAACTGAAACTTATCGCCACCATCGCGAAACGACTCAAAGTGAAACCTAATCTGGGTATCAGGATAAAGCTCGCCAGCGTTGGAAGCGGTAAATGGGAAGATTCAGGCGGCGACATCAGCAAATTTGGATTAACCTCAAGCGAATTACTTGAAGCGATAGATTTTATTGAGAAAAATAAGATGCGCGATTCCGTTAAGCTTATCCACTTTCATATTGGAAGTCAGGTAACGAAGATCCGGCGCATTAAAGTTGCCTTGCGTGAAGCATCACAGTTTTATGTCCAGCTGCGCAAGCTGGGATTTGAGGTTGAGTTCGTTGATATCGGGGGAGGTCTGGGCGTTGATTATGATGGCACTGGTTCTTCGAACAGCGAAAGCAGTGTCAATTATACAATTCAGGAGTATGTTAATGACTCAATAAGCACCTTTGTTGATGTAAGCAACAAGAACGGTATTCCTCATCCCAATATAATTACAGAATCGGGCCGGTCGCTGACTGCCCACCATTCAGTTCTAATCTTTGAGGTGCTTGAAACAACAACACTCCCTTCATGGGATCCGGAAGATCACCTCAACGAAGCCGATCATGAACTGGTAAAAGATCTATACCTTTTGTGGGATAATTTTAATCAGCTGAGGATGCTCGAGACCTGGCACGATGCGCAGCAGATTCGTGAAGAAGCACTCGACAGATTCAGTTTCGGTCTAATTGACGTTAAAACAAGAGCCCAGATAGAAAGGCTTTTCTGGTCGATTGCCAGGAAAGTTTACCAGATGGCAAATGTTACCAAGCATGTTCCGGAGGAGTTGAGACAAATATCAAGAATTCTATCGGATAAGTACTTCTGTAATTTCTCACTTTTCCAGTCATTACCCGATGCCTGGGCTATCGATCAGATCTTTCCTATAATGCCTATTCACAGGCTCAATGAGGAGCCGCTCCGTACTGCAACAATTCAGGATATGACCTGTGACTCGGATGGGAAAATAGATAATTTTATCTCAACACGAAATTCATCTCATCATCTCCCCGTGCATTCTTTAAAAGGTAAGGAACCATATTATCTTGGAGTTTTCCTTGTAGGAGCTTACCAGGAGATCCTTGGCGATCTTCATAATCTTTTTGGCGATACTAATGCCGTGCATGTATCGGTTGATGAAAATGGATACAGAATCGATCAGGTGATTGATGGAGAAACTGTTGCAGAGGTTCTGGAATATGTGCAGTACAATTCCAAAAAGATGGTAAGAACTGTGGAAACCTGGGTGACAAGCTCGGTGAAAGCAGGAATTATTACTCTGGAAGAAGGCAAGGAATTCCTGTCGAATTACCGTTCAGGCCTGTATGGTTACACCTATCTCGAGTAAGAACTTTTCATTCATTTAATCCTCATTCTTTGAACATTTATTTGCTCAAACCATTTATATCTCTAATTAAGCAATGAATCTGACACGGATGAAGAACTGGTTTTTTCCCAGGAATATTTTTATAGTATTGGCGTACAGGATAATTCTGGCTATGTTCCTGTTTTCTCTTTGCAGGCTTGGGTTTTTCCTTTTCAATTTTAAGATGTTTCCGGGCGTCACTGCCAGCCAGTTTATGACCATCATAAAAGGGGGACTGGTATTCGATATTTCGGCTGTTGTTTACATAAACATTATCCTGATAATTCTGCATACCATTCCGGGTGAATTCAGGTATAATGACACCTATCAGAAGGTCTTGAAATATTTGTTCCTCATTGTGAACGGTTTGGCTCTTGCTATGAACGGGATGGATTTTGTTTATTACAGGTTTATTGGTAAAAGAGCCACAGGTGATGTCTTCATGACCTTCGAACACGAAAATAATCTCTTTAAGCTCTTTTTCAGGTTTCTGTTCGATTACTGGCCCGCCACCTTATTCACAATTCTCGTGTGGTTTTTAATGGTTTATCTTTATAATAAGGTAAGTGTTAAGAAGCCTGTTGTAAAGAACCGATTGGTCTATCTTATTGTTAATTTACTAATGATTCCTGTTATTGCTGCTCTGTTTATTGGTGCCGCGAGGGGTGGTTACAAACATTCCACAAGGCCGATAACAATCAGTAATGCAGCACGTTATGTTGAAACTCCGCGCGATGTTGCTATTGTTCTGAATACCCCTTTCAGCTTTTTCAAGACCTTCGATAAGAAACCTTTAATGAAATACCGGTTCTTTGATGACAAGAAGCTTAAAGAACTATATGATCCTCATTATATTCCTTCTGTGAAGAAGCCCTTTGTTGCGAATAATGTTGTAATCATAATACTCGAGAGTTTTGCCAGGGAATATATTGGAGGCTTTAATCCAACTCTCGAAAATGGAAAATATGAAGGTTATAC
>CAIPJU010000114.1 GCA_903865465.1 uncultured Bacteroidota bacterium | reverse complement strand
TACCCTTGGTGTGGCGGCATCGACAGCCACATAAGTATTCCCATTTAGATTGTAGGTGGCTGTTACAGTATATTTCTTATTTAGCGTAACAGAAACCGATGTTGTGGTGGATCCTGAGGTAAAGGAATCATATAATACACTGTCTTCAAGATTTCCTTCCCATACATTTACCAGTATGGAAGAGCCCCAATTGTTATGACTTAGTTGGATGTTCAGGTCTGTACCAGTGGGTTCATCGGGAAGACAATCGGAACATTTTACTAACAAGCCTTGTTTTTCGCATGAAAAGACCAAAGTCAGCAAAAAGAAAATCAGTATTTTAACTATTCTGGTCATAACTTTTAGTACCACCTTACAGGTTTAATTACAGATCGGGATTTATCAAGGAAATGGGTATATGATATTCCAGCCCTAAGCCATATTGGGCCATCATTGTAAAATGAGGTCTTAACATATTCCATCCCAAGGCTATAGGTGAGGCTTTTTTTGGAAATTTTAAAACTTATTTCAGGAATTGCCAATAGTTTATTATCAGGAGCAATAAAAGTGCCTTTTAGCATATTTCCAAAAGTATAGCCTGCCAGGAGGGAAACGGAAGCTGAAAAGTTATACTTCCCGGGCCTGTTGGTAATATTAAAATCCCTAAAAACTCCTGCATAAACAAGCGAACTTTTATCGCGATACTGGTAATAAAGATGTTCTGAACTCTTTAAGAGAACCCTTGTATACCAAAGTTTCGTATCGCAGCCCGCAATAAGTCCGGCATTAAGCCATGGTTCCTTTAAAGAAACGCTCATGCCGGTATATATATCATTCAGACAAAACCGTGAAGAAGCCGTAACCGATACCTGATCAATGCCATAGGATATTTTTCCCTTAATATCATTGGCTTCAAGAATATTCATGATGTCTTTTCTTCGGACCTTTGTTGCTGCAGTGAAAGGATTTGTAACTTCCCGATCGTGAGTGGCCCATCGGTTGCCGGCTTTCATCAGGTAGTTTATCGATTCAATTTGCCCGGCAACTATTGCAATAGTAAGGGCATCCTGATGGAATTTATTTTTGGCGTATATATCAGCATTCTTTTTGACAAGAAGATCCATCATAATGGTATCGCCAAAATAGGAAGCGATCATGAAAGGTGTAAATCCATCATTATTGGGGGAGTCCGGATTGGCACCACGCTGAAGTAAGAGATCGGCAATTTCAGTTTGTCCCGACCAGACAGCAACCATAAGAGGAGTGTATCCATCGGAGCTTTTAACATCAATTGAGGCATCGTAATAAAGCAGCAAATCAGCAATGCTTAAATAGCCGTACGCTGCCGCAAAATGGAGCGCTGTGGCATTGTGTTTGTCTGCAAAATCAACATTTGCATCAGCCCTGATCAGTGCTTCTGCGATGAAGGGATTATTTAATTTAACTGCAATCAGAAGTGGCGATTCGTTTTGCCCGGTTATCTTATTGACATCGGCACCATTGTTAATAAGTAGTTTTGCCGCCTCGGTCTTATTACTGGAAACAGCATAGATCAGCGGAGTAGCACCTGATTGATATTCAGCATTTATGTCAGCCCCTTTATTTAACAGCCTGGTTATTTCGGCTGTATAACCTGCGGATGCAGCAATCATAAGGTTATAATCGATTGCTCCCTTATAAAATACAGGCAGATAGGAAGTAGTATCATAATAAATTTCGTTTCCCTCGCCTATCTGACCATTTGCTGCCATGCAAGCAGCCAGGGCTGCTATAACGAAAATAAACCTTATATGTCTGAATATTAGTAACAACATAAGAACAAAAATACTCTTTTGACTTTTAACTCCAACAATAATCAGGCCGATTGTTTTAAAAATTAATTAAAAATGAAAATACAATACTTTATTGTAATATTAACAATATAGATGCAGTTCAAAATAAAATACTTTTTATTTTTGCTGTGGGAAAAAACCTATGAACTTGACCAGGGTAATAAAAATACTGCTTGTTGCATTCTTCTTATCTCTTGCCGCTCTTAACCCGGGAGCAGTAGATAACAGCATCGGTTATACCCCAAGGCTGATCCCTTATAATATTCGTTTGCTTAACAGCAGTTCTTTGGGCATTGAATTTGATGCTGCAGCAAATACCATAAACTCTTTTATTAACAAGTGGTCTATTGCGGGTGCATCAGTTGCAATTGCAAAAGACGGGAAACTTATTTACGCCAGGGGATTTGGCTATTCAGATACTATTTCAAAAGCTGAAACCCAACCTTATAACCTCTTCAGGATTGCCAGCATTTCAAAACTTGTTACTGCGGTTGCAATTATGAAGCTTAATGAGGATGGAAAACTGGATCTTAATGCTAAAGTGTTTGGCCCGGGAGGAATCCTTGATGACCCGTTCTATGACAACCCAAAGGATAAAAGAGTATATGACATCACTGTGGCTCATCTTCTGAGCCATGAAGCCGGATGGACTGAGAGATATGGTGACCAGATGTTCATGCCAGTGTTAATCGCCCAGGAGATGGGTGTTACTCCACCCGCAGATACCAAAACAATTTTAAGATTTGCCCTTAACAAAAGGCTTCATTATACCCCGGGCATGGGACGTGAATACTCGAATCTGGGATATAGTATACTAGGACTTGTAATAGAGAAAGTTACAGGGATCCCATATGCAGAATACTGCAGGAAGAACCTATTTGAACCGCTTGGGATCTACGATATGACTATTGCTCACAACCTTTCAACTCAAAGAGTTCCATTTGAAGTATCGTATTATGAGCCTTCTACTAATGAACCAAAACCATCTATTTATGGTACAGGCGAACTGGTCAGGGCCAGTAATGGGGGAAATGATATAACTGCTCTTGGAGCTGCCGGAGCCTGGCTTGCGACAGCACCTGACCTGATGAGGCTCATGCTGGCAATCGATGGTTTTCCCAGTAGGCCCGACCTGCTCTCAAATCAGAGCATTCAATTCATGACAGATAATCAAAACGGGTTTGCTCCTGTCGGGTGGAAAGGAACAATTATTGATGGTACCTGGTGGAGAACCGGATCCTTCCCGGGAACTGCCGGCATGCTGAAACGTCAGTCCGATGGAATCGCATGGGTTGTTCTGATAAATTCCAGCGCCTGGAATGGCCCTGAAATATATTCCTATATTGACCGGATGATGACACGAACCCTGGCTGAGATAAATCAATGGCCGGCAGATGATCTTTTCGATCAGTCTCTTCCTATACCGCTTACTACCGCTCCAACGGAGTTCCTCATAAAATAGCCATGTGCTTTACTGTAAATGTAAACCTTGTCAGGGAAGAACTTGAAAACCGGTTCGGTGCGGTTTTGATCGATCCTGATAAGTACAGGCCAAGTTATTATTACAATGCTTTCAGCCTTCCCGATATACCTGCTATCTGCTCCGGAATGACAAAAGAAATCAGAATGGTTAAATGGGGACTGATACCATCATGGGTTAAAAGCATGGATGATGCAAACGTTATAAGATACAAGACCTTCAACGCCAGAGGTGAAAGTATCGATCAAAAGCCTTCATTTTCAGAATCTTTCAGGTCAAAGAGATGTGTTATACCAATAAAAGGATTCTATGAATGGCAGCATTCAGGCAACGATAAAATTCCCTGGTATATCTTTGATTCGCATGATGAGATAATGTCGCTGGCAGGCCTTTACAACGACTGGACTGAGAGGTCAACCGGGACAACTATAAGTACCTTCTCAATAGTTACCACTACCGCAAACAATCTTATGGCTGAGATTCATAACTCAGGAAGACGGATGCCATTCATCCTGGACAGGCTTACTGAAAAATTATGGCTGGATAATTCACTTCCTGCAAATTCTGTAACAGAACTTATCAAACCAAGCCCTGAGGCCAGCCTGAATGCCCATACCATCAGCAAACTAATAAACGACAGGAGCACCGACCGGAATCGAGCAGATATAATAAAGCCTTTCAACTATTCAGTCGGAAATTTACTTTTTTAATCAAATATTAATCAGGAAGCTTCGACCTTGAACCTGGAACCTTGAACTTTGTACCGGAAACATTGAATTTTAGTTTAATCTTTATTGTGCCACAAACTTGTAAGAAAGAGTTCCCCTTTGAACTTTAGGGGCATTCACGTCGGAGTTGAATCGTGAAACCAGAGCTGAGTTTACAGCAGTCTCAATAAGACAGGGATCTTCAGTAGTACTTCCGGCAGGAATAACACTTGCCTTTAATACATTTCCCTTTTGATCGACATCTATGTCCATTGTCACAGTACCGGCTCCCTGGCATTTATATATTGGAATTGGAAGATATAAGTGAGTTCTTCCCATCAGGTTGTAATTAATTCTTGTAGGACCCTTATAGTTTGCAGCCATTTTAGCAGCGTCCAGGGGTTTTTCTTCATTATCCTTTTTTACATCTTCCTTTTTTTCGCTTACTGCTGTGTTATTATCGTTTGAATGTTGTTTCTGTTCGTCTATATAATTTTCCTTTCCCAACTTGCCGCTTTTGATAAGTTCCTCTTTTACCTTGTCGATATAATCTTCCCTGCTAATTTTCACATCGGGTTTGTCAGCAAGGTTTTTTGCAATGTTGAGCATCTCTTTGTCACCACTAAGGGCCTTTTCTATAGTTGTAACCGGCATTTCCTTTGGACTGGCTTTGGTTTCCAGCTCTTCCTCAGGAGCCAGTTCCATGCGGAACTCACTGGCCATCTGTGTTTTCAGGGCATTGATCTGTACTGATACAAATATAATGCCTGCAATAAGGTGAATTATTACGGTACCCAGGATACCTGTGAGTCTGCCCCTATACTTTTTCATACGGTGCGAAATTATAAATTATTACTTTTGTAATGACCTTTGATAGTGTCTAATAATTTAAAGCAGGCTCTTTGTTTGTCTTTTAAAACCAATCCAAAATGAAAGAAGAACTTATTCTCGAGATAATTAAAGAAAGATGGAGTCCATATGCCTTTTCGCCTTCACCGGTTGAAGAATACAAGATTAAAGCTATGTTTCAGGCGGCCAGCCATGCTCCATCCTGCAATAATGAGC
>CAIPJU010000113.1 GCA_903865465.1 uncultured Bacteroidota bacterium | reverse complement strand
CTCGCGATGGACACCCTTGCCCTTGGCTAACGCTTCCTACTGTCAAGGTACGTTTGGGACTTTCACCCTAAAGTCATCGCCCATGCCGGGCGCACATAAAAAACCCTGCCATTTCTGACAGGGTTTTTTCTGTTGCGGTACAAAAAAGTATAAAATATTTGTAACTAATTGACTTTCAGTACCTAAAAGTCGGGGTGAGAAGATTATATATTTTATATATAGCATTGTTTATCAGTATATATATTTGGCTTACAAAATTAGCATTTTATATATTTTTGGCTTATTTTTGCGTCTGAAGTACGCATATAATATGATGTTTCAAGATTTTCATATTTTTCACTTAATATTTGGCTTATATGTCACATAAATCCGATGAGGCACTGGCTGTTTATATAAACAAATTTTATTCTCCGCAAGACTTAAAGATATCCAGAAAAATCTTTTCAAACCAGACGGATAACGATGGTACATGTATGATTTATCTTCGGTTAAGAAGGTATAATCCCCAGACCCGAAAAGATGAAAAAGAAAAGAAAATTCCGACTGGTGTTCGGGTCAAACCAAAATCATGGAGCAGTAAAAAAGGTGAAGTGCTAAAATCTGATTTTGAGTGGCAGAATAAGAATCGCATCATTCAGGAGAAGGAAAGTGACATCAGGAAATACATTTCAAGTCCTGACATTGATTATGTTTTCGCCCAGTTAAAAAAAGAAGAATTTGTTTTAATTGAGCAGGTGTTCCCAACTCCACGACTCCTGAAATACCAGAAGAACCTTGTGCATTACATTGAAGAATATTACAACAGGAGAAAGAAGTTGGGACATGCTGCTGGTACGGTAAAGGAATTTAAGACATTAATGAATCGGGTTAAAAGTTTTGATGATGACAAAGACCGAATAACATTCCTGAAAGATATTAATTTACTATGGTCAGATGATTTTGAGTTATGGATGACTGAAAAGGGGTATAGCACTGGTACTATTGAAAAGACTTACACGATTCTTAAAACGGTTCTTATTTATTTTTACGAACGAAGGAAACAGTTAAATATTCAACTGTCAGAAGAATTTACGTATAAATCATTTAAGCGTGGAGAAAAGAGCAGAAATGAACCAAACCCAATGACATATGAACAGGTGCTTTTCTTATTGAATTACCGATTTTCTGATGATGAAAAGCACTTTGAAAATCTCAGAAAAATGGTGCTGATTCAGTGTTTCACTGGTTGTCGGTATGATGACATAAAAAAGTTTAGACCCAGCCATTTTAAAGAAAAGGGGTGGCTAAAATATAAACCTACCAAAACCACACGGTATGATATTAACGTTGCCCAACCATTAAATAAATATGCTGATGCTTTGTTTAAAGAAGTAGAATATAACACTAGCAGTTATAAAATGCAGAATCAACCGTATAATCGGGCAATAAAAGCAATGTTGGAAAACCTTGCACAAAAAGATGAATGCAAAAAACTAAAATTTAAAACCAATCACACGTCACATAATTTTCGAGACACATTTATCAGTCAGGCAGTTCAAAGTGGAGTGAATTTTAAAAGCATCCTGCAATGGGTCGGGCAATCTTCATATACAATAATGGACAGGTACATCCATCTATCACCCGAATTCAACAAGCGAGAAATGCAGAAGTTATATAAGCAAAAGAGAAAGCCTCACACCGTGATTCAGCAATAATATTCTATTAAAAGGTCGAACTTTTTTAAAAAAAATTTTAGGAAATATTTTTGGCAGTCGGTGATGGTCATGCATCACCCCCACTCCCACAAATAGTACAAAATTTCGATTCCCCGTAGTTACGGATACCTTTGTACGTAATAAATACCCCACCCGGGGGAGTAGCGGGGGCGGTGGAGGGAGTACGGGGTGGGCAGGTGGCACATACCCATAATGCCATATATGGTGGGAAACGTGGACAATTTAAAACTATTTTCGTGTTGCAATGAATGTGCCAACAGCAATCATACCAGTATAAATCAATTTAACTGTGTCAATCTTGAAGTCACTAAATAAAGTCAGCAGCACCACAACCAAATAAAATATTAAGAACACCGCAGAACCATACCGTAAAAACTTGGAGTCTTTCACTAAATCATTACCTGTCTTTATGGGAATCTTTGATTCAGTAGATTTATTCATAAGCATTTCTTTGAATGCATCAAAATTCGAATCCTTTTTGATGAAACTCGGTGTTGTAAAGTAATAATTCTTATTTTCCTTGGTCTTTATCCTTATTCCATCGAATAAAAAGTTTTTATCG
>CAIPJU010000112.1 GCA_903865465.1 uncultured Bacteroidota bacterium | reverse complement strand
TGATAAAAAGCTATTTTTGAAGAATACCCAACTTATAGGTGAACACTATTGTTTTAGCTTAGAGAAGAAAGAAAAGATAGGGTTTATTTTGTATTGGGATTAACCATATGTAAAATTGAATTTATTCCGGGAGATAATGAGAGCACAATATAGGACCAACTTCATTTTATTCATATTGTTTGCTCTATCTTTAGTTATTGCTGAGTTGTGCGGATTAAATAAAACTCTTTTTCTGGATATCAATTCCTTTGCTGCCCACAATCTTCCTCTGTTATGGCCAAACCTTACCCTGCTGGGCGATACAATGACTCTTTTTGCCATTATCCTTCTGTTCATACGAAAGAGAGCTGATTTGGTAATATCAGCTATAATTGCAGTCCTTATTGGAACCATAATCGTCAATTTACTAAAGACAACTTCGGGTATGTTACGTCCTGCAGCAGTTCTTAACCATGAACTGATAAACATTATCGGCCCGGTTCTTACCCGCCACTCTTTCCCGTCGGGACATACAATTTCGATATTCACCCTGGCCGGAATAATTATATTCTCTGTTAAACAGATACCGCTAAGGTTAGCCATCTTCCTGATTGCCCTTCTGACAGGGATATCGAGAATTGCAGTTGGCGCCCATTGGCCGGAAGATGTTCTTGCCGGGGCTGCGATAGGATTGTTATCAGCAACAGTCGGGGTTTATCTTTCTGCAAAACTGAAGTGGAGCCAAATAAAAGCTGTGCCAATTGTATTAGGACTTCTCTTAATTTTCTCCGATCTGTTTTTTCTTTTTTTCTATAATAGCAAGTACCCTCAGGCCCTGTTTTTCCAATATTTTATTGCCTCAGTAACTCTTATTGCCGGTTTTAGGGAGTATTATTTGCTAATTAAACAGCCGGCAGTTCAAAATGATATTTACCATCAATGAAAGCGCACAAAAGAAAACCCTTTGCAGGATTTAAGGACCTGTTGAAACTATACAGCTTCATGAGACCATTCCGAGGGAAATTCTTCCTTGGTTTAATTTTCCTGCTGATTTCCAGTGGTGCCAGCCTTATGTTTCCCAAATTCCTTGGTAATATGGTGGATCTTGGAAACCAGGGCAAACTGATCAGTGAAATTTCAAGGACAGGACTTATCCTGCTTGCAATACTGGTTATCCAGGCTCTCTTTTCCTATCTGCGAACCCGGCTTTTCGTCGAAGTCACAGAAAGGACCCTTGCCTCAATACGCCAGCATTTGTATAATCATCTCATCAGGTTACCTATGAGTTTCTTTGCAGTTCGCAGGGTAGGTGAGTTAAACAGCAGGATCTCCTCCGACATAGCTATTTTGCAGGATTCACTCACTACCACCCTGGCCGATTTTCTGTCGCAGATCCTCCTCATCACCGGGGGTATCACATTAATGGTTATCAGCTCCTTCAGGCTGACAATCTTTATGTTGTCGATTTTGCCGGCGGTTGCCCTTCTCTCATTCTTCTCAGGCAGAGCAATCCGACGCTTCTCAAAAAAGGCTCAGGGATATGTTGCCGAATCAAACACTATTGTTGAAGAGACACTTCAGGGTATACAGAATGTGAAAGCCTTCACCAATGAGCTCTTTGAGATAAACCGTTATCGCGAAAAGACCGATGAGGTAGCCCGTGCCGGAATAAGAGGCGGTAAATATCAGGCAGCAATGTCGTTCATAGTCCTTATCTTTTTTGTTGCCATGGGAGCCGTAATCTGGCGGGGAGCAACACTGATTGCCGAGGGTAAAATGGCTGCCGGGCAGCTTTTCTCCTTTGTCATTTATTCCGGCTTTATTGCAGGCAATATAGGAGGAATGGCGGGAGTTTACACCAGACTTCAAAAAGCAATCGGAGCCGCTGAAAAATTGCTTCAGCTTTTTGATGAACCTTCGGAGACTCTTGATGATCAATATATTCCTGTTCCTGAGACTACTCTTCACGGGAAGATAGAATTCAGCAGGGTGGCCTTTGAATATCCTTCGAGAAAAGAAAATGAAGTTCTTCATGAAGTCAGTTTTACTGCAGAACCAGGCCAGCAGATTGCCCTCGTAGGGCCGAGTGGGGCCGGCAAATCGACAATCGTCTCACTTCTTCTGAAATTCTATGATCCCACTTCAGGGCAAATCCTCTTCGACGGGCGCGACAATTCGTCATTTCCTTTAACTGCTCTTCGTGCCCAGATGGCAATAGTACCTCAGGATGTCTTTCTCTTCGGGGGAACAATAAGGGAGAATATTGCCTATGGAAAGCCGGGTTCTTCGGAGGAGGAGATCATTGACGCTGCCTCTCAGGCAAATGCATGGGAATTCATACGACTTTTCCCCGATAAACTGGAAACAATAGTCGGAGAGAGAGGCGTTCAGCTTTCGGGCGGACAACGCCAGAGAATTGCCATTGCAAGGGCTGTTCTGAAAAATCCTAAAATCCTAATTCTCGATGAAGCCACCTCCTCGCTCGATTCTGAATCGGAACGACTGGTTCAGGAGGCCCTCGACAAGCTCATGAAGGAGCGTACCTCAATTGTGATTGCCCATCGCCTTGCCACAATCCGAAATGCCGATAAAATAATTGTACTCGAAAATGGAATAATAGCCGAGCAGGGAACACATAATGAACTGCTTGCCAGCCAAAAGGGACTCTATCAGAACATGATTGAGCTGCAGTTTGCTCTTTAACATTAAGCCCTGGATACCTCCCTTCAATAAAAATAAAATCCCGGATCAGCTGATGAACTGATCCGGGAAATTAATTCTGCTCAGACTGTATATTAAGTATTACAATTTACAGCCAAATGAAAAATTCTACATTAAGATCTGTCGTGCATAATCAACGCAGGTCTTTGTCTCTTTCACTGCGTTCGACCATGGCTTAACATCATATTCGAGTTCTATGTCGCAGAAGATAGGCCATTTATTCTTTTTGATCAGAAGCAGTACCTCAGCAAGCGGCATTTCACCCTGACCCCAGACCTGGTTTGTATTAGCCGGATCGGTTTTGGGACCAGTTTTATCCTTAATGTGAATACTGAAGATCCTGTCGTGGTACTTCTCGAGGATTGTATTTGGATGCAGACCTGTTGAACCAAAGAAGTGGCCCGAGTCGAAATTCATCATGACCGCTGGTGAAACAGCCAGGAAAGGATCATAACTAAAACCAGGGGTAGCAAACTGCATGTGATTATGGAAGATAGCATACATACCATGTTTAGCTGCGATAGGGCCGAGTTTTTCAACGGCTTCTTTTCCGAGTTCTTCAGTTACACCTTTTGCTCCGAGAGCCTTGGCAGCCTTGAAAGCATAATCGATCTCCTCATCTGACCATCGGGCGGGTGAGAATTTAACGATATGAATCTTGATTCCTGCTTTATCGAACATTTTTTTAACCTCTTCAAATTTTGAGATAGGCTGGGCAAGTCTCCATTTTTTAGCATCCTGATTGTACTTTTCCATTGCAGCTTTCTGCTCGGGAGTCATCTGGAAACGAGGAGGGGCAGGTGCTGCAGCTGCTGCGCCGGGAACAGGAGGAGCAGGTGGTGGTGGAGGCGGAGGTGGAGGGGCTGCAGGAGCAGCTCCGGCAGCTGGCTTGGCTGTGGGAGGCGGTCCAAACATTGCCATCATGGGATTGGTGGGCGCGCCCAGATAATCCTCTACATCGCCGCTCATAAGCTCAATAGAACTTATACCTGCTTCGGTGCAATACTTGATTATATTCTCAACACCACCAGGCAATGAACGCCAGCTATAGGTAATAGTTCCTATCTGAACCCCTCCAAAGCTGGAATCGGGAACAGATCCTTCAGCGATACTCCGCAAAGGAGTGCCTGCTGAAACAAAACCTTTTGGAACCATCGAGAGGGCAGCAAGCGCTGCTGTACTTCCAAGGAATTTACGCCTTGAAAAGTTTCCTTTTGATTTTTTTTCTTCTTTCATTTTAGGCTAATTTATTATAATAATTCAACGACCATTGATTCTTAAATACTCCAACCGCTCCTATATTCGTATTGGAACATGCTATTTGCTTCGGGAAGATTTGTGATCTTCATCGCAGCCGCATCATATTCAAGGGTTATATTATCCAGCTGGTGTTTCACGGCAATATTAGTAAGGAGCATAATTTCAGTAAGTCGCGATGAGATTAAGAAATCGTTGCAAGACTTTTTACCATTTTTGATAGCATCAATCCAGTCTTCAAAAATATTACCTGTTCTTGGAATCCATGGATCAGGTCCCTTGAAATCTTTATTACCCGGGATGAATTCAGGCATAGCGCCATGGCTTCCGTGAGTGATAATTCCTTTTTCACCGTAGTATGTTGCATCGCGCATTGCACGCTTTGCTTCGAGAGCTTCTGGTCGTGGAGGCCTCAGACCGCCATCGCACCATGTTACCTTTACTGCCGGCATGTTACCCCTTGCAGGGAACTCATAGGTTACTATCTCACATAAAGGCATGTAATCAGTGCTGTAAGGAGAACTGCTGGCCTGAATCTTTGTTGGCATACCAAGATTAAGAGCCCAGATAGGAGCATCGAAGATGTGTGCTCCCATATCGCCCATAGCGCCTGTTCCATAGTCCCATAATCCTCGCCAGTTGAAATGCAGAGCCTCGGGATTATATGGTTTTTCCGGTGCCGGTCCGAGCCATACGTTATAGCTGAGATTCGAAGGAACATCGATTCCTGCCGGTCGTTTCAGATCGCCCTGAGGCCAGAAGCCCATCGGACGGTTTGTTGAAAGCTGAACCTCCCTGATATTTCCAATAGCACCCGATTGTATCCATTCCACGGTACGCCTGGTACCTTCGGTAGCATGGCCCTGGTTACCCATTTGGGTTACCACTCCGGTCTCCTTTGCTATCTCGGCAAGTTTACGAACCTCATAGATAGTTTTTGCCATAGGCTTTTCGCAGTAGACATGTTTCTTTGCCCTCATGAAAGCTGAAGCTATTATGGCATGGTTATGATCAGGAGTACCAATGACAACAGCGTCAATCGACTTTTCCTTGTCGAGCATCTCGCGCCAGTCGTTGTAGATTTTAGCTTTGGGATAACCTTTAAAAATGTGACCTGCATAATCCGAGTCTACATCGCACAGGGCATAAATATTTGCAAGTTTTATCACTTTGCCGGAACCGGCAGCACCCATCTGAACGGCAGCATTTGTATTCACCTGCCCTCCCGGGGGAGGATTTCTCTTCATCATCTCAGCCATCCTGGCTTGTTGTGCAGCAATCTGTTCCTTGCTCATTGGTGAACCATTGAAATTTCTCATTGGCCTCACGATCGGAATATCGGGGGTACAAATCTGCTGTATGTCGCCTCCCCCCTGGCTTCCAACTCCAATGCCTGCAACATTCAGCATATCGCTTGGGGCAGTATATCCTTTACCTCCCAGAACATGACGCGGAATTATAGTAAGTCCGGCTGCAGCTGTAGCCATAGTACCCAGAAATTTCCGCCTCGAGAGAGTTATCAGCTTCCTCTTCTTAAATTCCTGTTTCATAGTTTCTGATTTTTAATTGATTGGTTAGGGAACTAAAATTAGTCAATTTCCTGATTAAACATATGTTGCGAAATTCTTTTTATGTTAATAATTATTAATCCAAAGAGAGCCTGACATTTGGATAATAGAAGAGAAAGGTCTTGTAGTTAAACTAAAAGGACAAAAAAACCCGGGCAGATATACCCGGGCTAAAACTAACCAACCAAACATAGACCTAGATTGCTGTTCCTCCCCTTTCGCCGGTCCGGATTCTGATACACTCTTCGAGCGGAGAAATAAATATTTTTCCGTCTCCAACCGATCCATTCTCATTGGTTCGGGCTGCCCGGAGTATTGTATCAACTGTTATGTCGACAAAAGCATCGTTTACTGCGATTTCGATTTTTATCTTAGGTATCAGGTCAGGGACAATAATCTGTCCACGGTACATCTCCTCTATTCTCTGCTGCCCGTGTCCCGAAACCCTGCTGACTGTAATTCTTTTTATGTCGGCTTCAATAAGCGCCTCGCGTACCTTATCGAGCTGAACTTCCCTTATTATTGCTGTTATCAGTTTCATAGCCTTTTATTTATAATTCTTTATCAGCTTGGATTCAACATTCCGTAACCTCTTTCACCATGGTAAGCCCTGTCGAGACCAGCCATTTCGTCATCCTCAGTTGCCTTAAATTTAACGAACTTGTTAAGAACCACAATTATTATAAAAGTCATAATTGCTGCATATGATATGGCTATTCCAACAGCAAGAGCCTGTACTGCAAGCTGGTTCCATATCGTCCAGACCCCTTTAGCTGCAACAGCCTCCTGCATCCATGATGGTCTTATAAAGAAAGTAAGCAGTAATGCCCCGGAGATTCCTCCGACACCATGAATTCCAAATGCATCAAGACTATCATCATATCCGAGCTTGTTCTTAACCTGTATTGCCATATAGCAAATAATGGAAGCGGCAATTCCCAATGTCATAGCACCATATGGCTGAACAACACCTGCTGCAGGCGTAACAGCTACCAATCCGGCAAGAATTCCGCTGGCAAATCCCAGTGCGGTGGCTTTTCCCTGGTGAAAGCTTTCAATAATAACCCATGCAAGAGCTCCTGAGGCAGCTGCTGCCTGAGTGGCCGTCAGAGCCTGAGCTGTACTTAAGCCGCTCGAAACGCTGCTCCCGGCATTGAATCCAAACCAGCCAACCCATAATAAACCGGCACCCAGCATAGTAATAACAAGATTATTCGGACGTATGACCTGGTAAGGATATCCTCTTCTCGATCCAAGATAAATAGCAGCTACAAGTCCGCTTACCCCGGCTGAAATATGAACAACCGTTCCACCGGCAAAATCTATTGCACCCCTGGCACCCAGGTTGAAGAGAAATCCATCGGAAGCCCAAACCCAGTGACAAAGAGGATTATAAACAAGAATACTCCATATGGCAATAAAAAAACAGTAGGCCTTGAATGATACTCTTTCGGCAAAAGCACCAGCAATAAGAGCAGGAGTTATAATTGCAAATTTACCCTGGAACATCGAAAAGACATATTCCGGAATTCCGGCATCCATCACCTTTGTATCGATCCCTTTTAAAAAGAAATAATCGGGATTCCAACCAAACCATCCACCAAGAACATTTTTACCGAAACTCATACTGTATCCAACTATTACCCAGATAACACTGATGATACCCATAGCAACAAAACTGTGCATTATGGTACCAAGGACGTTTTTGGACCTAACCAATCCTCCGTAAAACATTGCGAGTCCGGGGACCATCAAGAGTACAAGTGCAGTGGATGTCAACATCCATGCAGTTGCACCTGTGTCAATTTTAACCCCGTCGGAAGCATACAAACCTGTAAACCCCACAAACAGGAAAGTTAGCGACAACAGAATCCTTTTCCATCTTTTCTTCATAATACGGCTAATTAGAATAAAATATGTTTTTCGGTACAAACCTATTAATTTTTTGGGGTCAAACAAAATATTTTATTCTTTTTTTGCCATTTCCCCTATTTTTATAAGGTTATTTTTTGAATTATGATACTTTTATTAAACACATCCCTATTTTACATTAAAGAATATAAACAGCGTTTCCTTGCCTGATTCTACTTTTACAAAGTAAAAATTGCTACACGGGTTCCACAGTGAATAAACAGAACTACACAGAGAAACGACAACTTCAATTACGACTTATCATACAAGCCCAATCTTATTTGTGCTTTTATATTTATGATTAAACTCTTGGGTTGAAGGCTATGGAAAAAGAGTAAGAACAGGACGGGTATTCCAGAGTTTTAGCTGCAATGATTAGCTGCAATATGTGCATGGATGATACTTCTTATGCTGAGATCAGAAAAATATCAGGTCGGAATTTACAAACATCATCCCCGAATTGATTTGACAAACTGATTTATAACATCCGCTGAATATCCTTTTTCGCGAAGAAGGTTAACAAAGGCACTCCCAATAATTCCGCCTGATGAATATTTGCAGGCTTCGGCAAAAGAATCATGTCCTGAAATACCAAATCCGATGAGACAGGGGTTTTTGAGCTTTATTTTTCTCACCCTGTCGAAATATGCTATCTGATCCTGTGAGCAGCTCCCCTTTGCCCCCGTTACTCCGGAGGATGAGACCATATATATAAATCCCCTGCTGATATAGTCAATTTCATGTATCCTTTTTTCATCCGACTGAGGGCTTATAAGCAGGATATTATAAATACCATACCTGTCAAACATACCCTGAAATTCTTCAATATAGACCTGGGGAGGCAGATCGGGAAGAATGACTCCGTCAATGCCTGTTTCTGAACATTTCATGCAGAAATTCTCAAAACCAAACTGCATAACAGGATTTAGATAACCCATGAGTATGATTGGAATATCAACTTCATTCCTGATTTCCTGCAACTGGACGAACAGTTTCTTAATATTCATTCCGTTCCTGAGGGCTGTTTCATTGCTCTTTTGAATAACAGGACCGTCGGCCATGGGGTCGGAGAATGGCATTCCGATTTCCACCATATCGGCACCTGCCTCCGAGAGAGACTTTACAATCCCTGCTGTAGCTACGATATCAGGGAAGCCGGCAGTAAAATAAACAGAAAGTATGTGTTCCTTTTTCTCCCTGAAAAGTTTATCAATGCGATTCATAATTTATTATTTTGACCCATAACTATTTTCTTCTGAATCCCTGGTATTCATGTATTTAATATATGCCGACATATCCTTGTCACCCCTTCCCGACACTGTTACTACAACCACATCACCGGTGCGAAACCTGGTTTTTCCTAACCAGGCGAGTGCATGTGCCGATTCGAGAGCCGGAACGATACCTTCGAGCCTGGTTAGCAGGAAAGCAGCTTCCAACGCCTCATCGTCTGTGACATTCCCGTAAATAACCCTTCCTGTTTTATGAAGAAATGAGTGCGCAGGGCCGATACCGGGGTAATCGAGACCAGCAGAGATTGAATATGGTTCAGTTATCTGTCCATCCTCGTCCTGCATCAGAATCGTTCTGCTTCCATGAATAATACCTGGTCTCCCGGTAACCAGTGTTGCCGCTGTTTCACCAGTAGATATTCCTTTGCCTGCTGCCTCAACTCCAACGAGCTTAACATTTTCATTGTTAAGATAATGGTAAAAAGAGCCAATGGCATTGCTTCCTCCCCCTACACAGGCAACAATATAATCGGGATCGGATTTGCCGGTTTGTTCCAGCAGCTGATATCTCATCTCCTCACTGATTACCGACTGAAGCCTGGTCACAAGATCGGGATATGGATGCGGGCCAACAGCAGAGCCGATAATATAATGAGTGTCAGAGGGATTGCTTATCCAGTCGCGGATTGACTCATTGGTTGCATCCTTCAATGTCCTGTTTCCGCTTACGACCGGGACTACGTCAGCACCCAGCATCTTCATCCTCAGTACGTTGGGTTCCTGCCGTGCAATATCTGTCTCTCCCATATACACGACACACTTTAGTCCCATCAGTGCACAGACCGTCGCAGTTGCCACGCCATGCTGCCCTGCCCCGGTTACGGCAATGATCCTTTTCTTTCCAAGCCTCTGTGCTATAAGTATCTGACCTACAGTATTATTGATCTTATGCGCACCTGTATGATTAAGATCTTCGCGTTTGAGGTAAATCTTTGTATTATGAAATTCTGAAAGCCTCGGAGCAAAATAGAGGGGTGAAGGCCTTCCTACATAATGTTTCAGAAGCGAATGAAATTCTGAAATAAAATCAGGGCTGTTCAGAATTCTCAGGTAGTTATCCTGCAGTTCCTTTACGTTAGGATACATCATCTCGGGGATGAAAGCGCCTCCAAACTCTCCGTAGTACCCTCTATCATCAACACTGTATTTCATATCAGCAATTTTTAAGTTCTTCAATAAATTTCTTCACAGCAACCGGATCTTTTATTCCAGGGGAGGTCTCAAAGCGGCTGTTTATGTCAGTAGCCACGTGTCTGTCGTTATTTATTTCTTTAATCGACGAGGCATCTCCGGGGCTGATACCGCCTCCGAGGAAAAAAGGCTTATCAAGCTTGTATTTTTCCAGTATTGACCAATCGAACTTCTCGCCGCTTCCTCCCCATTTTGCCGTTCTTCTGTCGAAAAGAAAATAATCACACACCTCCATATATGAGGTGTACATTTCGAAGTCAGTATATTCACAGAGTCCAAAAGCCTTCAAAATCTTAAGCCCTGACAATTTCAGCCCTTCACAATAACCTGCGGTTTCAGTCCCATGAAGCTGCACATAATCAAGTTCATATGTGGCAGCAAGTTCAATGACCTTTACAGGATCTTCATCAACAAATACTCCTATCCTTCCAATTTCAGCAGGCAGACTGAATAGTGATGGATCAGGTTTATCTCCCACATATCTTGGCGAAGAACTATAAAAGTTAAAACCCATATAATCGGGTGAAGATTCAGCTATCAATCTTGCATTTTCGGGATCAGTGATGCCACATACTTTTACTTTCATATTGTTATCTTTTTATCTCTTTAACAAATTCTGAAAATGTTTTTACAGGATCGGATGAGGTCATAAACTTTTCGCCCATCAGAAAACCATCAAAACCAGCTTCCCGAAGCTTCTTTATTTCATCTGCTGAGCTTATCCCGCTCTCTGATATCTTTATAAAATCTGAAGGAATAAATCGGGCCATTAAAACAGAGACCTCAGTATTGACCGAAAATGTCTTTAAATCGCGATTATTAACCCCGATGATATTCACATATTCATTTGCCTTGTCGAGTTCGGCTTTTTCATGCACCTCCATAAGCACCTCCAGTTCCAGAGAGCGGGCAAGACGCGACAGCCGCAAAATCTCATTCTTTTCCAGAATGGCTGCAATAATAAGAATTGCATCGGCTCCAATCGACTTTGATTCAACTACCTGATATTCATCAATGGTGAAATCCTTTCTGAGAATGGGGAAGGATGCTGTTTCCCTTACGCCCGTCAGATCTTCGCATGAGCCACCAAAATACACTTCCTCCGTTAAAATTGAAACAGCCGATGCCCCTTCATTGAAATATCCCGACGTCACATCTCCGACCAATGATTTTGAATTGATAATCCCTTTTGAAGGGGATCTCCTTTTGAATTCAGCAATGATCCCTGTTCGGTTTCTATCAATAATGGATTGTGATATCGAGAAAGTCTTTCTCTCAAAATACCTGCTACACTCAAGCTCTTTAAGGGGTTTTGCAGAAATGTGAAAGTCGATCTCCTTCCTTTTGCTGGCGACTATATCATCAAGAATGTTCATGGCTGCATCTCCATAAGACTTTTAAATGCTTTGAGGGCTCTTCCGCTTAAGAGTGATTCCGATGCCAATTGCCGGCACTCTTCAACAGTTTTCCCAGGGAAGTAACACGACAAAGCCATCTGACTATTTACTGTCACAACATTATTTTGCGTTTCAGTACCTTCACCTTTCAGAACCTTCATAAAAAGCATTGCAGACTCCTCCACCGTTTTACCACCGGAGAGTTCTGACTGTAAAGCTCTTTTGAATCCCATCTGTTCAGGTGATGAGATATTTTCTGCTCCATTGTGAATATATTTAAAATCGGAGGTAAGAGATATTTCGTCATAACCGTCCATGCTGAAAATAATCATAAACTGTACCGGAGAACTCTGATAAAGATAGTTGTATAATCGGGCAAGCTCCAGGCTGTAAACACCTACATACTGTTTTTGTGGAAATGAGG
>CAIPJU010000111.1 GCA_903865465.1 uncultured Bacteroidota bacterium | reverse complement strand
ATTTTTTGCTTGTTGCTGCCTTTAACAGCATCCTTTATAGCTGTTGAGGTCTTACAGACTTTCAAAATCTGACCATTGATTGTATCCTGGATAAGCTGCCAGATACCATTGCTCTGCTCGCTTGGGGGAATGGGATTCTGACTAAACCATTTGCCGTTTGCAAAAAGAAAGAAATCGTCCCCGGCTTTATATGTCGAATCTATGTGTTGTGCAAGAGCATCCGTTACAGGCTCTTTCTTTCGTTGGTTGCACGATGTAAATGTAATTACGGGAATAATGAAAAAGAATAATAGGAAGATCTGTTTTTTCATGATTTTGGTTTTTGGCCGTCAGGTAATTTTGAGCGCATAAATATATGAATAATCCAATGGACTTCACCTTACTGGAAAGGAGTGCTTTATCAAATTTTTAAAAGACATTCAACGAATAAAACAAACGGCAGAAGGCCCCCGTTGATTGAATTAGTTCAACTGCTTTTCCGATACTCTTTAGGAGAGAGACCTGCTCGTTTCTTAAAATACTTACCGAAGAATGATTGAGAGCGGAAGTTTAATTCATCGCTGATTTGTTGGATGGTTTTGTCTGTCGATTTTAGTAAAGCCCTGGCTTCAAGCATCACATGGTCCTCGATCCATTCCCCTGACGATTTTCCGCTTCTCTCCCTGATTACTCTTGATAAATGTTTTGGAGTGAGGAATAATTTTTCTGAATAAAATTCAATCATCCTCTCTTTCCTGTAGTTTTCCTTCACTATAGAGAGGAACCTTTCCACTAATATATCCTTTTTTGATTTTTGTGTATCATCCCGATCGGGATGAAAACGATAACCCGTGTCATAAAAAAACGCAAGTATGAGATGTTTTAATGTCTCCCGAAGATTGGGATTTTCTTTTCTTCTGATAGTTCTCTGCAAGAGGAAGAAATACTCAAGCATCGATTTCAGCTCTTCCTGATTCAATTTGATCCATGGATTATCCATAACAGACAGGAACAGGGGCATCGTTACCTGAATATCAACAAATGAATCTTCAAGAAATGATTTGGACATTCTTATTGAAAGTCCTGCGAAGTCATCACTGAAGTAGTCGCACTGCAGGATCTGATTGGCAAGGACAATAAACAAACATGGTGCCTTTGCTGTGAACTTCTTCAGATTGAGAGTACCATTAATCTGACCCTTTATACAGATAATTGACACAACTGCATCGAGCTTTACAGGATGATTTACAACAGACCAGTAGGCCGGATTTTCGATCAGCGTAAATTTGTCTTCAAAATTGTCAGTTATTGTACTATTATCTTCAGTAAGCCAGTTTAAAGGATTAGCGGAATGCCTCGATTTTTCCATTAGGCTCAGATTTACCTGGCAAAAATACTATATATTCCGACTTATAGTCCAATAATCCGGTGAAATTGGCCTTTCCTGCTTCTAATTCCGGGAGTATCTTTGTATACATAAATAATTACAAAGAGTCATTATTATCAAAACAAAAAAATATGAAAAAGTCAGGATTATTAATTACAGGAATCTTATTATTCTTTTTTTCGCCCACGATTAACGCTCAAACCAAAACCAGTTAAGATTTTTTTTTTGGGAAGTGGAATGTTATCATAAGGAATGCGCCACAGGGAGATGTTAAAATGGTTGTCAATTTTGAAAAAATCAACGAAGTTGTATCGGCATCTTTAAAGGATTCCACAGGAAAAGATCTCTACAAAGTAACAAAAGCAGAGCTTGAAAATGATCAGGCTATTGTTACTTTTACCGGTAGCCAGGGCGATGTAGATCTTAAACTTAAGAAGAAAGACGAGACCACTATTGAAGGCGATATAATGCGAAAGTTTTCTGTTGAAGGAATGAGATTCATCAAAAACAAATAAATTGCAGGTTATACTTTCAGGGAGCTGGATTCATTGTTGAATCAGGTATGACGAAAGGAACTTTGAAAACAAACAGTAACTATCATGATTAATACTTTTAGATTTTTAAAATTGCTGATTCTTCTGAATGTGATGTTTTCATCTACGTCATTTAGTCTCAATAAAAAATCATCACAGCCGGTTTCCCCTGTCGAAAAGATTGAGGTAAATCTGAAACAGACAATCGGTGATCTTGATCATATCTGGTCTAAGTGTGCAGGGTCGGATCGTGCAGCCATAACTCTTCGTGAGCAATGGCGTGCGGATCTTACCCGGTTCCACAATGAAACGGGTCTGCAAAGGGTTCGTTTCCATGGAATATTTGCCGAAGAACTTGGTGTATATTCATCGTCCATTTTATATAGCGGAAAGGATCCAAACTGGCAGAACATCGACAGGGTTTATGATGGCTTACTGGATCATGGTGTAAAACCACTAATTGAACTTAGCTTTATGCCAAAGAAGTTGGCAAGCGGAAAATCGACCTTTGGTTTCTATGCAGGGAATATCACACCTCCTACTGGAATGGCAGAATGGGGTTCATTCATTAAATCCTTTGTCCAGCATCTTGTCGATCGCTACGGTATCGATGAAGTTAGTCTGTGGCCTTTTGAGGTGTGGAATGAGCCGGATCTGATGTTTTTCTGGACAGGGACACAAGCAGATTATTTTCAATTATACAAGACCACTGTCAATGCAATCAAATCTATTGATGCGAAGATTCAGGTTGGAGGCCCGGCTACTTCATCAATACAATGGATACCTGAGTTCCTTGCTTTCTGCAAAGAAAACTCTCTGCCGATAGATTTTCTGTCAACTCACCTCTACAGCGGGGACAATCAGGCAAATGTATTTGGTAAAGCAAACCTGTAT
>CAIPJU010000110.1 GCA_903865465.1 uncultured Bacteroidota bacterium | reverse complement strand
ATTATTATAGCCCTTTTAATTTACTGCTAATGCACCCTAAATTTATATATTGCATAAAATTTTACCAGAGCAGATGTTTGAACGAACCATACTTAATAAAAAAGGTCTCGAAGTAAGGGTTTCTGATTATGCAAACGAAGGGATACTCGATATACTCGATCATGCGGTTCAGGGTTCTGAGGGGGGGCTTAGATTTTCTCTCAGGAATGTAGCGGCACGCATTAATGCATATAAAAACCAGATAAGATTTGTTTCCCTTTACAGGAAAGGACAGGTACTTGGAACAGTTGGATCATGTTTTCGCATCTCGGGTCAGGGGAAGCTCCGGTATCACACTTCATATCTCCGGTACCTGGCCTTTCAGTCGGTGTACCAGTCAAGTCCGGGTTGGAGAAAACGAAGGAAACCTTTGATCAGACCTGAAAAGGATTTGAGCTTCAAACAACAAACTCTTGAAATATTCAGCAAACCTCATCTTCTCGATCTGAACGATGTGGCTGAAGGCGATAAGCACATAATGTACGCCTTTGTTGAAAGCAAGAATGAACGGTCGAAGAATCTGGTAAACCAGGCAGGTTACGAATATATCAGGTCATTTCTTACCGTTGCTTTCAGCAGGTTCTCACCGAAGATTGACCTGCGGGTTGAATTACTGGGTGAAAATGAGAAGGGGAAAATGGAATCGCTGTTGCTTGATTATTATCGCGATTACTCATTCTTTAATACCGATTATTCTTTTTTTGGAGGAAGTTATTATGTTCTGAAACAGAAGGGTGAGATAGTTGCCGGGGTATGCGCAATTCCCTCTCTATATAAGGTCTATGACATCCCCGGGATCTGGGGATGGGTTATCATGAAGGTATTACCGGGTTTCCCTTTTTTTCGCAGGCTCTTTCGCCCCGGTGAATTCCGCTATCTCGTCTTTGATTCGATTTACTGCAAGCCCGGGAAGGAAAAACTGCTTTCATCTCTCTTCGAGACTGCATGCGCAAAAGAACAGTTCAACACTGCCCTTACATGGCTTGACGACAGAAGCCGACTCTACGATAAAATCAGGAGTGAAGTAAATATGGGCGCCCTCAACAGGATGCTGAATGCAAAGCCAGGACTTGTTTATGCACGCTTTATTAATCTTACCGAAGCGGAAATGGAGTGTTTCTACGATGCTCCTGCCTTTGTTTCCGGATTCGATTTTTCATAGTGAACCCATTGCAAGGATTATTTATCATTGGGCGTTGGAATTCAAAAAGGTAAGTAATTAAACAATATATTCCGTGTGGAGAGCTTAAGATATCTTAAAATTCAGCTAATAAAGTTTAATAAATTTACTTCGCAGCCAGCATGAAAAAGTTAATATTTGTCCTGTTATTCTCATTGCTATCACTGGGTTTTACGTTTAAAACTTCTGGCCAGGAGCCAGTAATTCAGAAGGAAAAGAGGATGGAGTGGTTTAAGGATGCCCGTCTCGGGATCTTCATCCACTGGGGAATTTATTCAGTAAATGGGATTGACGAATCGTGGTCGTTTTATAATGGATATATTTCATATGACGACTACATGAAGCAGCTTAACGGCTTTACTGCACAGGCTTATAAACCTGAGGCATGGGCAAGCCTGATAAAAGAGAGCGGGGCTAAATATGCTGTCATCACCTCCAAGCATCACGACGGTGTGGCATTGTGGGATACTAAGTTAAGCGACCTGAATGTTGTGAATAAGAGTCCTGCTTCAAGGGACCTTGTTGCGCCGCTTGTAAAAGAACTGAGGCGGAACAGTCTGAAGGTTGGAATATATTATTCACTTTTAGACTGGTCAAATTCGGACTACCCAAATTTTACCAAGGCTTCAAAACGATATGAAAATGATTCACTCAAGTGGGACAGGTTCACTGCATTCAATCATGGCCAGATAGGTGAGCTGTCGAAGAATTTCAGGCCCGACCTCTGGTGGTTCGACGGCGACTGGGAACAAAGCGCCGAAAAATGGAAAGCTCCTGAAATAAGAAAGATGATACTTTCAGAAAATCCTTCAGCCATTATAAACTCCCGCCTGCAGGGGTATGGCGATTATGCCACTCCCGAACAGGGATTGCCTTCCGTAAAACCTGCCGAGAAATACTGGGAGCTCTGCATGACCATCAATGATTCATGGGGTTATCAGCAGAATGACAAAGATTTTAAATCGCCGGGGCAGATAATAAAAATCTTTTCCGGGTGCCTCTCAAAAGGGGGGAATATGCTGCTCGATATAGGTCCAAGGGCCGATGGCTCCATCCCAGATGAGGAGATCGCAGTCCTGAAAACTCTTGGAAAATGGACAAAAAAGCATTCGGAGGCTGTTTATGGAACTGAAGGAGGCCTTCCTGCAGGATATTTCTACGGCCCTTCCACACTATCGAAGGACAGCACAATGCTTTATCTCTTCGTACAGGGAGATCCAAAGGGCGAAGTCATGCTTCAGGGTGTTAAAAACAAAATAAACAGGATATATGTTGTCGGCAACGGGACCAAACTTACCTGGAAGGAGTATCTGAAACCCTATTGGAGCAATAATGCCGGACTTTATTTTATTAATATCCCCGATGCCGTCCTCGATGATAATATGACTGTTTTGGCTGTCATCCTTGACGGGAAGCTCAAATTACAATAATCCAACTCTCCGTGAAAGTCTGTGCTCCTCAGTGCCTCTATGTGTAACTAAAAATCCAAAACTTACACAGAGAGCCACAGAGAACAACGGAGGTACACAGAGATTATAAAAAAGAAATATCATGAAGAAGCTCAGCACCTTATTATTTGTTGTGATAATGACTTCGCAACTGCATTTATTCTCCCAAGAATCAGAGGGGAGATATGTCCCTGAAACAGATCCATTGGTATTGCAGAAGCTCGAAAAATGGCAGGACCTGAAGTTTGGCCTTTTGATGCACTGGGGAACTTACAGCCAGTGGGGAATAGTTGAATCATGGTCGATATGTGCAGAGGATGAGGGATGGTGCAGGAGGAAGAATCCGGATTATGTGGAGTACAAGAGAGATTACGAGAATCTCAGGTCGACATTCAACCCTGTAAAATTTGATCCCGATAAATGGGCGAAAGCAGCTAAAGATGCAGGAATGAAGTATGTTGTCTTTACAACAAAACATCACGATGGATTCTGCATGTTCGATACAAAACTGACTGATTACCGGATTACAGGTCAAGAAACGCCTTTTCATACCAACCCGAAAGCGAATATAGCAAAGGAAATTTTCAAATCCTTCAGGGACCAGGGATTATGGACAGGTGCCTATTTTTCCAAACCCGACTGGCACAGTGATTTCTACTGGTGGCACAACTTTGCGACTCCCGACCGGAATGTCAATTACGATATTAAGGCTTATCCCGAACGATGGAAAAATTTTGTGCAGTACACCCAAAATCAGATTATGGAACTCATGGGTGGTGATTATGGTAAAATGGATATTCTCTGGCTCGACGGAGGATGGGTTCAGAAGATGTCGAAGGAAGAGATAACGAAGGAAATAAATGATCCCGGATACAAGTTCATTCATCTTCAAAATCAGGACATCAGGATGGATGAACTGGTGGAGAAGGCCCGCTTGAAACAACCCGGACTGATAGTTGTCGACAGGGCTGTTTATGGTAAGAATCAAAATTACCTGACGCCTGAAAACAGGGTTCCTGAAAAGGCGCTACCCTATCCATGGGAGTCATGTATCATTTCGGGTGGAGGCTGGTCATGGGTTCCCGATGCTAAATATATGAGCAGCAGGTATGCCGTTCAGTTGCTT
>CAIPJU010000109.1 GCA_903865465.1 uncultured Bacteroidota bacterium | reverse complement strand
TTCAGGCAACCAAAGAGCTCAACGTGCCAATTGTACGCTGGCCAGGAGGCAATTTTGTCTCAGGATACCATTGGGAGGACGGCATCGGACCGGTAGAGAAACGGCCTGTGCGAATGGATCTTGCCTGGGGTTACCGCGAAAATAATAGTTTTGGTACCGATGAGTTTATTGACTGGTGCCATGAAGTTCAGACGGAACCCTATTTCTGCGTTAACCTGGGAACCGGAACAATGGATGAGGCCCGAAACTGGGTCGAATACTCCAACATCGAAAAAGGGACTTATTATGCCGATCTAAGAATTAAAAATGGTCATAAACAGCCACATAAGGTGATTTATTGGGGTCTTGGCAACGAAATGGATGGCTCATGGCAAATGGGACACAAGAACGCTGAGGATTACGGGAAATTTGCACTTGAAACTGCCAAGCTGATGAAAGGTATCGACAAAAATATTAAGCTCGTTGCTTCAGGGTCCAGCAATTATGGCGGGGATTGGATAAATTGGAACCGAACTATTTTAGAATATCTTAAAGATCAGGTAGATTTCATTTCTCTGCATAATTATACCGGAAACAGGAGCAATAATTACTATGAATATATGGCCTCAACCCGGTTCGCTGAAAAAGCGATTAAAATTACGGAAGGAATTATTCAGGCTGAATTATCAAAAACGAAAAGGAACGAACCAATTTATATCGCGTTTGACGAATACAATGTATGGTATCGGGCAAAAGGAGAAGAGGGAAATGAAGAGATCTATAACCTGGAAGATGCCTTGGTTGTGGCGACCTATCTTAACACTTTTATCCGTAATGCCAATATAGTAAAGATGGCAAACATGGCTCAGCTTGTTAATGTTATTGCCCCGATATTTACCACAAAAGAGGGCTCATGGTATCAGACCATATTCTATCCGCTTTACCTGTTTGCGAATAACTGTCATGGAACTGCCCTGGAAACCTTTGTCGATAGTCCTGTCTATCAATTAAAAGACACACAGATTCCGTATCTTGATGTATCATCGGCTTTCAACAAGGAGAAGAATGAAGTCATATTAAATGTAGTGAACAGGGATAAAGAACGACTGATCATCACCGACATCATTAGCCAATTTGGAATCTTTGACGGTGAAGCAGAGATATATCAGGTCAATAGCAAGGATATAAAGGATCAGAATTCTGCCGCAAAGCTATTGGTAAAAACGAATAAGGGGAAACAAAATGTAAAAGGAGCTAATTTCACTTATAGTTTTCCAGCACATTCGTATACTATGATTATCATTCCTTTAGGTTCCAGATGATGCAAAATCGTCATTAAAAAGGACGTCACGGGAAAAATAACTTAACTATTTTAACAGGTTGAAATTCGCGCTGAACTGACATTAGAACAATTGAAGTATTTTACAAATAAATACTACTACCAACAGAAATAAAATTATAGGTTGGTTCACCAATTTTCAAATACTCATAACCCAGAGCAATAAAATAATTACTGATATGGTATTTACCTTGAAATTCAAATTCATTCAGGATAGCGTTGTTAATGGAACTCCATTTGATTGAACTAAGCAGGCTAATTTTTTACTATAAATGTTTCGGCATTTAAACCAAAAGAGAACCCTGCTTTATTCGCCTCATTCCCAAAATAGTTTGCAC
>CAIPJU010000108.1 GCA_903865465.1 uncultured Bacteroidota bacterium | reverse complement strand
CTTATTATGTACGAAGCGATGTGAAGCCTTTGCTGCTTCCTGAAAAGAAACGGAGAGCCTCGCTGAGTACTAAAACAAGGCTATTTGAAAATCTGACTCTTGAATATGATACTTTTCTTGACGAAATAATATTTACCGATACCAGCAGAACTGTTAATTACAGGTTCCCTCAGATTTCACTTAACAAGGATCTGATTGACGGCTTCGTCCTTTATTTTGACAACGGAAGCATGACATTCAGGAATTTCAGACAGCCTGATTGTTCTGCACTCCGTTTGCAGGAGGGATTTTATGAAGTAGCATACGAAGGAAAGAGCAGCCTGCTGATCCAGCACAGATCAACTTATTATCAAAAGGAAGGGCTCGATAACTATCAATATTCTCCAAGGTTTTACATTAGTACCGGACAGGGCTTTTATGTTATTAAGTCCGCAAAGGAACTCCTGGCAATGTTTGGAAGCAAGGCACATCTTGTAAAAGCCTTTATGCATTCCTCAAGAGTCAAGATAAGAAGGGCTGATAAAGATCAGATTGTGAGTATTCTGAAATATTACGACTCCATTTGACGACATGATGAAAAGATACCTTCCCATACTTATTCTTATTGTACTGACTCTTAATTCTTCTGCCCAGGAGAAAAAGCTCTCTCTTAAATTCAACAGATTAAGCCTCAGGGAACTTGCCGACACTCTTGAAAAAACTATTCCGATAAAAATATTTTTTGCTGATTCATGGAACGACAGTACTTATTTTAGTTTAGATCAGGGATCTGACTCCCTCAGCAGTGTATTAAATAAAACATTAACAGCCAAGGGGCTCTCTTTCATCATTACTCCTGACAACAAGGTGGTTTTGTCAAAGGGCTACAGGATAAAAACCAACTTCAGGAAGGAATATCTCGAATTTCTTGCCAACAGAATTTCCAGGAGCGATTCTTCAGCTCCACCCCCACCATCGGCAAAGAAGGATGACTCAGCTATCAGTAATGAGTACAGGGTTTTTAAAATAGGAAATCCGGCAGGAAACAGGGGCCAGGAAAATGCAGTTCTGTCGGGTAATATAACTAATCATGACGATGGGAAGGCTCTCCCCGGAGTTGTTGTCTATGTCCCGAAACTAAAAATCGGAGCACTCACAAATGGAGTAGGTTTCTATTCGCTTGAAATGCCACCTGGCCAGTACCAGGTTGAATACAGGATGGTCGGACTTCGTCAGACTATAAGAAATATTGTCGTTTATTCCGATGGTAAGCTCGATATTGACATGTCAGAAAGTACAAACCAGCTCAATGAGGTGATAGTCTCTGCCAATAAGGAGAATAATGTCAGGAATTCAAGAATGGGGATTGAAAAGATAAATGTCAAAATGCTTAAGCAAATACCAATGGGCTTTGGCGAAGCAGATGTCTTCAAAAGCTCCCTCATGCTTCCGGGCGTTCAGTCGGTAGGTGAAGCTTCAAACGGATATAATATCAGGGGTGGCAGCGCTGATCAGAACCTTATTCTGCTTAATTATGCGCCGATAATAAACTCATCACATTTCTTCGGTTTCTTCTCTGCCTTCAACTCCGATATGATCGAAGATGTAACCCTCTATAAAAGCGGTATTCCGGCAAAATTCGGAGGAAGAGTCTCCTCAGTTATGGACATCGCCCTCAGGGATGGCAACCGTGAGAAATTCAACATTAGCGGTGGCATAAGCCCGCTTACCGGAAGGATAATGGTTGAAGGTCCGATTATAAAGAAAAAACTCTCATTCATTGTCAGCTCCAGAACTACATATTCCGACTGGATTCTGGGTCAGCTTAAAGATATCAGGCTGAAAAAGAGCTCTGCAGGATTTAACGATTTCCAGGGAGTTCTCTCCTTTAACCCCAATGATAAAAATTCATTATCCCTGTCAGGATACTTAAGCAACGACAGTTTTGATTACTATAAGGAGAATGCCCTGAAATACAGTAACCTTGCCTCTACCCTGAAGTGGAGACATGTTTTCAGTCCCAGGTTTTCTGCACAGTTTGCTGCAATACTCAGCAACTATGAATACCATGACAATTCTGAACAGGACTCCACAACATACAATTCACTATATTACAGGATTAACCAGCAGATTGCGAGGGCCGATTTCACATACCGGCCTGCTGAAAGACATAAAATAGACTTCGGGCTCGAAGCTGCCAATTACACACTTCTCCCCGGAGAGCGTAATCCTATCGGGATCTATTCGAAAATCACTTCAAAAAACCTGCAATCAGAACATGGTATGGAACCTGCCATCTACTTAAGCGATGAGTTTGACCTCACACCAAGGCTTCTGATCTCAGCAGGATTAAGGTTCGCATTCTTCACCTCCTTTGGCCCGGGAACACGTTATGTTTACAAGGAAAACAGCCCCCGTTCTGTCGAAAACATTACCGATACCTTATCTTTTGGAAACGGTACTGTGCTCAAGAGTTACGCCGAGCCTGAATTCAGACTCTCGGTAAGGTTCGTAATCACTCCCGACCTGTCGGTTAAAGGAGGGATACAAAGAAATTATCAGGCCTTGCATATGATCTCGAACACCACCTCGATGACCCCGACAGATATCTGGAAATTAAGCGATTATTACATAAGACCGGAGAGGGGCGACCAGTATTCCGTTGGCTTCTATAAAAACTTTAACAGTAAGGCATTGGAAGCCTCGGTTGAGGCTTATTATAAAACCTTTTCCAATATTCTCGACTACAAGGGAGGCGCTCAGCTTCTGATGAACGAGCACCTCGAAACTGACATCATTAACGGTAATGGGAAAGCCTACGGAATAGAGCTTATGTTAAAAAAACAGCTGGGGATGCTTACGGGCTGGGTTAGCTATACCTACTCAAGAGCCTTCTTGAAGGTAAACGGGAAATTTGAGGAGGAGAAAATCAATAATGGAAGATATTTCCCTTCAAATTATGACAAGCCGAATGACCTGAAGGTCGTTGCCAATGCCAAGTTTTTCAGAAGATTCAATGCAACGGCTAACTTTACCTATAATACCGGAAGGCCAATAACTTACCCGGTTGCCTACTATAACTTCCTCAATATTAACAGAATCTTTTATTCTGACCGTAATGAATTCCGTATTCCCGACTACATGAGACTCGACCTGGCTGCAACTTTAAACGGGAATCTCAAAGCCCATAAGCTTAACCACTCCTCCTTTACTTTTACAGTTTATAACGTTCTGGGAAGGAAGAATCCTTATTCAATATTCTTCAGAACCGAAGACGGGGTTGTTAATGGGTACAGGATGTCGATCTTCGGAGAGCCGATATTTATGATCTCATATAATTTCAGAATCTTTGGCAACGCCTCAACCGATTTCTAAGGATTAAAGATCCATAACCATCCAGATGTCGCAGCCGAAATGGCCCGAGCAGCCCAATGGCTGACAAATCTTCCTGAATCCTGCCCTTTCATAAAGACTGATAGCTTTATTTAATTCGGGCAGCGACTCGAGGTACAACTGCCTGTATCCAAGTGTCCGGGCCGAAGCAATAGTTTTATCCATAAGATTCCACCCTGTTCCTCTTCCCCTCGATGAAGCCATTAAATAGAACTTGACAAGCTCCACACATCCCTCCGGTAAACCAGGCGTGGGATATAGACCACATCCTCCTATAATTTGACCTTCCGATTCAGCTATCCAATAAACTGAACCCTCTTTCCTGAAGAGTCCGTAAAGATCATCTGTGGTGGGATCAAAATAGACTGTTCCTGGTCTGTCGATATGAAATTCCCTGAAAACAGACCTGATCAGTTCGGCAATTTCAATATTATCTTTTTCCTCAATGGGACGGAATGTAATCACTGCTTGCTCCATCGCTGATATCTATAATGAGAACCAGTAATTAAGTTTAATCAGGAAAATGTTATTTGGGAATACGCTGCGCAGCTGACGGTACGACTGGCCAAATGAATCTCCGGGAATGGTTGTTGTTGCAGTCTTGTCGCGCGACCAGACAAAATAGATGAATGACCCAAGCCTGTATTCCCACCTTGCCACGAAATTTGATCTGAACTGCTGAAAGTTGAAATCGGGGTTAGCAATAAAATAATCAATACCCGTGTCTTTATTATAATCCAAACCAAGGTTTCCGTTAAGGAATACGAAAGGTGTTGGATAGAGGGAATACCTGTCGTTGAAATTCTTGGCCTCAGGAGCTGTCACATATTTATAATCCTTATAACTCCCCTTCGATATAAAAGGACTGCCATAGTACTGAATTGAAAATTCCGGTGTTATGTTAAGGTCGGCTCTGAAAATCAAACCAAGTGTTTTCTGATCGATTGAAGCAAGTATATAGTGTTTTTCTGTCTCGAAGGAGAGATTGATGAATTCTCTCTCTGCTACATACTGCAGTTTATCGAGGTTTCTCTGGTAGTTGGCGCTCAGCCCAAGTTTAAGATGGCTGAAGGGACGGACAGTAATTCCGGGCATCAGCTGATATCCCGATGCAGAGTTATTAGCCCTTGAATTGTAACTGTAATCAAAACCAAGGGTGACATTTTTTGACTGGTCAGTCTTGATGCTTCCCATGGTTATAACAGCCCGTGGCAACAACATTGCATTGCCTCCCCTTAAAATTCTTGTGTCGAGTCCGGCTGAATTATAAAGAACACTCCCGGTATAACTCCACTGATTTTTGAACTCAGCATATAAAGTCAGATTTCCTCCTGTGCCAAGATAAGTACCATTAAAGTTCCACTTATTGAACTGATCAAGAGTAATGGTGTATGTACGGAAGATCGATACCGGCTGGTTTACAAAATATGAAACCTCATTTGTCTCATTTACTATGTCTGCCTGGGTCATATAGCCAAGGTCATTAAGTTCAATTCCCGGAGAGAACCAGGTTACACCGGCATTGTATCTCCAGAAGCCTTTTGATCCCTTGCCAATTTTCAATTTGCCGCCGTATCCGCCAAGGTGGGTAAGTGTTGTATCGTAGTGCAGATAATCGGCTCCAGGGCGCTGGTAATATCGGGCTGAGGATTCCTGCAGTGCGGTTATAGCCTTATTGCTTCCATCGACATAACTTCCCATGAGCCTGGCCTCGACAAAAAATTCTTTATCCTTCCAGTGGTGCAATAGGTCAAGACCCCCTGTGTAGGCATTACCAGTGAGGAAATCAAGGTTGCCACCATTAATATACCTGTTTGTTGATGTGAACATACCGCCTACAACAGTATTTCCTGCCTTATATCCTTTTTGTATCCTTGCAACTGTATAACTTGTAAGTGGTTCAACCTGCGACCGGCTTATCTTCCCGTTATTATCACTGATCCTTGCATATTCGCTCGCGGTAACACTCTGAATAAGACCAACCGATAATCCCGATGATGTGGTTCCGCTGAATTTTGCAGCGCTGAGAATTGTTGTCTTATCGGGTGTAGAAAGGAACTCATCCTGACCGGGATAAAGTGACAATGAAGGGGCATGGCCTATCCTCCGCGAATAAAAGAGGGACTGGTTGTCGAACTTGTAATCAAATATTGTAAGCCCTTCAAGGAAGAAAGGTCTTTTTTCCTGGTAGAAAGTCTCAAAGGCAGTCAGGTTCATTACTGAAGGATCGGATTCAACCTGGCCAAAATCGGGGTTTACTGTAAGGTCAATTGTGAAATTGCTCGATACGCCAATTTTGGCATCGAGTCCTGCATTTCCACCCCATATTCTTCCATCCTTTGCGAAGGGATTACCAACTTCGGGCTTTGTAGTCTTGAGATCTCCCAGGACAAATGGCATCACTTCGAGCCTCCTCGATTTCTTTAAACCTTTTATTCCACGGAATTCTCCATAATTATACAACATGCCAGGTCCGGTTTTACTCTGCTTTTCCCAGTTGCTCTCTTCCTGGATCCTTGAAATCCATCTCCATGTATGCAAACCCCATACCTGTTCATCCTTACTGCTGTATCTAAGCTGGCTGAGGGGAATTTCCATCTCGGCAACCCATGCTGAATCTTCTAATCCTGTCTTTACTTTCCATACCGGATTCCAGTTGAAATCCCAGTTTGCTGGGTTAAAGAGGATCAGGTCTACTTTTTGTCCCCAGGCAGTAACTGTAAACTCGAATCCTGTCCGATAATCACGGTAACTGTCAAAGTTCACGCCAACCATGTCACCAACAAGGTCATCCCTCACTCCAACCATCCTGTTTATCTTTTTCGGCTCGCCATCCTTACACCGAAATGCAACATAGATATTCCTGTCATCATACTGCAGGTTCATATAGGTAGGATAGGTTGGCTGCGCACCTTCTTTCGGAGCCAGCTGATGGTACTCCCCCGCCCAGTTGCCATGCTTCCAGCACTCATCATCGAGTTTTCCGTCGATAACAGGCCGGGAAGTAACAAGTCTTGTAGTCGTATATACTGGCTGGGTTGCCGTATATGCAGCAGCAATTGAGTCTTTCTGAGATAATCCTTTTTGCCCGGAAAGATCATTAATAAAACAGTTAAGTATGATAGCTGTCAAAACACCAAGAATTAATCTGAATTGAAGTGCTCTCTTCATTGATTACATAAGTTATTTTCAGGTTAGAGGCCCAAAATTATAAGAATTTAAACAGAAATTCAGAATTTTAAAAATCTTTAACCAAACATTTGAAAAGAATGCAGTTTATAATCACTTTCTTTTAATTTTGACAATGATTTTGTGATACTATGACTTCCACCGGATAACTTTCATAATAAAATTTCTGTTAAAAACTTTCTATACTATATCTCTTAACCAGTTTAACTCACTCCAAACATGAAGAATATTGTTTTTTCCTTCCTTCTTTTCATGACTGTTAATTTCCTGGCAGAAGCACAGGCTCCCATGGGGGAGCCTCAGCCAAATCAGCCTGCCGATATATATATCATAGCAGGAACAGCCCATTCAGATCTTATCTACAAAGTCAGTGGCCGCGATGGAAAGCTATACCAGGCTTACCTGGGAGAAAAGCTTACAAATCCTTCATCATCCGGTCAGCTTAGAAATTCTGATCATCCTGCCTATGCAACATTCGGTACGGATAACCTTTTCGAACCTGCTGTTAGGATGACTCATAATGATGGTAACCCTTCACTCGAGCTTAAATATGTCAGCCATAATTCTGAAAAACCTGCTGCGGGCGTTACTTTAACAACTATTCTTCTCAGGGATCCTGTCTATCCCGTGGATGTCACTCTTAAAATAAAATCGTATGAAGCTGAAGATGTTATTGAACAGTGGGCGGAAATAGTTCATAAGGAGGCAAAAGCTCTTACAATTTATGATTATGCCTCATCAATGCTCCATTTCGATGCACCCCGGTATTGGCTCACCCAGTTTCATGGCGACTGGGCGGAGGAGATGAAGATGCAGGAGAGTGAACTGACAAGCGGAATAAAGATTATCGACAGCAAACTTGGCTCACGTGCACATATGTACCAGACACCCGTTTTCTTCCTTTCTCTGAATGATAAGTCGGATGAAAACAAAGGAGAACTTATTGCCGGTACGCTGGGTTGGTCAGGAAACTTTAGATTCCTCTTTGAAGTCGATGAGAAAGGCTCCTTAAGAGTAGTTTCAGGTATCAATCCCTTTGCCTCGGAATATACACTTCAGCCAGGCAAGATATTCAAAACACCTTCATTCATCTTTACCTATTCAAATAAGGGAAAGGGACTGGCCAGCAGGAACCTTCATCATTGGGCTGCCAATTATGGAATTCTTGATGGGACAAAGGGTCGCCTGACTCTTTTAAACAACTGGGAAACAACAGGTTTTCTCTTTGATGAGAAGAAGCTTACCGGCATTCTGGACGACACTAAAAAAATGGGCCTTGACCTCTTTCTTCTCGACGACGGCTGGTTTGCCAACAAATATCCAAGAAATAATGACCGGGCCGGACTGGGTGACTGGCAGGAGAATAAAGCCAAATTACCCGATGGGATCGGCTATCTTGTAAAAGAGGCTGATGCAAGGGGTGTGAAATTCGGAATATGGATCGAACCGGAGATGGTAAATCCGAAAAGTGAACTATATGAAACTCATCCCGACTGGATTTTAAAGCTTCCGAACAGGCCTGAAACCTTTTACAGGAATCAGCTGGTTCTCGATCTCACCAATCCAAAAGTTCAGGATTTCGTTTATAATGTTGTCGATGGCATGCTCACTGCAAACCCTTCACTTGCATTTATAAAGTGGGATTGTAACAGGATGATGACCAGCGCCTATTCAGCCTATCTGAAGGATAAACAATCGAATCTCTATATTGATTATGTAAACAGTCTCTACGGAGTTATGGAACGAATCAGGCTGAAATATCCACATCTTCCCATAATGCTCTGTTCAGGTGGCGGAGGCAGGGTTGACTATGGTGCACTGAAATATTTTACCGAATTCTGGCCAAGCGACAACACCGATCCTCTTGAAAGAATCTATATGCAATGGGGATATTCCTATTTCTTCCCTTCATTTGCCGTATGCAACCATGTGACTTCATGGGGAAAACAATCGCTCAAATTCAGAATCGATGTTGCCATGATGGGCAAGATGGGTTTCGATATTGAGGTTGATAAAATGAGTGAAAATGATCTTAAATTCTGCCAGGGGGCCATTCAGAATTATAAAAGGCTGAGCGATGTTATTTGGCATGGGGACCTTTACCGCCTTATCTCTCCTTATGATGAAAACCGTGCTGTTATGATGTACGTTAATGAATCAAAAAGCAAGGCTCTTCTTTTTTCTTACACCATGAATGCAAGGTTTGGAGAGACATTTGAGAAAGTAAAGCTTCAGGGTCTCGATCCTGATAAAACCTACAAAGTGCAGGAGATTAACCCTTCAAATGAAGGACGCCGGTTTGGGCCACCACCGATGAGGGGTGGAAGTTATACTGGTGAGTACCTTATGAAAGTCGGGCTTGATGCCGGATTGGGATTTGCCCTTTCCAGTGCCGTCTACGAAATTTCAGAGTAAGTTTTAATCAATTGCATTTATAATACTGGATCTCCTCTGTGTCTTTCTGTTCAAGCTCTGTGCCTCTCCGTGTAACCTGACAATTATTGTTACACTGAGGGGCACAGAATATTTTACCAGGTCATTTAAGAATACCGGTTAAAATAAGGATCAATATTGAAATTATCGTCACAGATGATACTCCTATTGGGAACCAGACAGGAGCAATCCATGGCACTGGGATAAGAAACAGTACATCAATGGTACTCATCCTTGGAGGCCATTTGATGAGTATATATAGCGAGAGGTAATAGAACAGGTCCCAGAAGGCAAAGGTCCAGAGAAAGAAAACACCCTTTTCTGCCCAGGTATTGCCTGTAAGATATGCAATGACAACCAGCATAACTATCGTGGCAGCTTCCCTGCTTATTTCAATTGGCAGATATTTCTCCGAAAGCTTATTGATCGATTCTTTATTCGATTCTGTATCGGGTATCCCGAGAACTTTCCTTAGGTAGACCACGACCACCCCTTCGAGGTGAGCCATCGCTATTCCGAAAACAGCCAGAAGTATTAATTTTATCAGCATATCTTAATAAATTCAACGTTCAACAGATCAGCCAATTTATGAATTTTCGCCGAGACATGACCAATTCCAATAGCGCAATGATGCGATGGACCTGCCTTCGACCAGCTGTCGATGAATTGCCTGGCCTCAATCGGAAACCTGTAACGGCTGTTAGTGTTCCCTATTTGCAGGGTAGGTCCCTCAACTGATTCTCCCTGGGCTGTCAGAAGTGTCGTTTCACCATTTCTTCCCTGGCAAACAGAAAGAATTGTTACGGGTCCGTTTGCCACTTTCATCTGTATAGACAATCCTTTGCCGGGCTTCCCATGGAAAACAGGGACCGGAACCAGGGCCACTTTGCCTTCGGCTATCCTGAAATGGGCAGGGCCATCGTGCCCCATCAGAACAACATCATCCCTGAAATCGGTTGCATAAAATTCTGAAAAAGAGCCCCCTGTACCGAACGTATCCATTATTTTCATGGCTAATACATTCTTAACCTCGCACTCCCCTGCGGCAGGGATGTTATGACCGGTCAGAAGTGTCATTCCCGGAATTAGTGTTGTAATAATATTCTCATATCCGCTGTCGCCCTCTCCCTCATAATAATAGGCCAGAGAACCCAGATTATACTGTATAGCCAGAAGAGCTAAGGCTACAGAAGATTTTGCTGATTCTTCAAGAAAAGCAGGAGAACACTCAGATGAAACATCAAACCATTCAGAGAATCTTACCAGCTCCTCCTTCAGATCATCCTGCTCAACCTTTTCCCGCAGGTTCTTAAGGACTCCGAATTCGATAAGTTCGAAGTGACAGCCAAATGTTGCTGCAAGCATGGTGATATCACTGTAAACATCGAGCATCCCGTTGTAATAATGACCCATTACTCCTACCCTGCTGTTTTTTAATGTTTTCATTACTGAGCATGCCTCTATCCACTCTTTTACATCGTCCCAAACTGATTTCTCGCTGAGATATCCGGTTATAAGGTTGTATTTAATTCCAGCCCTTTTAAAAACAGAAGCAAGTTCAGGAGTTACGCAACTCTGGCAGTATGCAAGCCACTCACCTGTCATCTGTCCCCGGTCATTCATGGCGTTTAGCTTCTCATAATCAATAGCTTCGGAGGGCTGAAGGTTAAGAACTATAACCGGACAATGAACTCTTTGAATCAGTGGCAGAACAGTATGAGAAAGAGCATAGGTGGAGATATTCAAAAAAAGTATGTCAATTCGCTTTTTTGTAAAAAAGTCGGAAGCCTCAACAGCCTTTTGAAGATTATCGACCATTCCGGCATCAGCTACGGTTGCGCCGGCATCCTCAAGTCTTTGTTTAATAAAATTATGATTCAACAAAAGCTTGTCGAGTAATCCATCGAACTGCGGCCAGTAGGTGTCGAGTCCGATGCCAAAAAGGCCTGCTTTGAGTTTTGTTTGCATATTTTCAGGTTCTTGTTTAGGATAAATGGGAATATTGATCGTTAATTGACAGGTTATAACTACTCAAATTTAATACCTTTTCAGTTCCCTTCTTCAAATATTTGCTTTTCGCAGGATGATGAATGCTATCTTTGTACTAACTTTAAAAAACTTGAATAATTTTAAAATATGATCAGGTCTGTTTTTCTGGTTGGAACAGGAGGTTTCTTCGGCAGCGTTTCGAGGTTTCTGGCATCGCGGTTTATACAGAACAGTTTTCCATCTTCCTTCCCCGTCGGGACACTCCTTGTAAACATAAGTGGCTGCCTGCTCATCGGATTGATTTATGGTGCATCCGAAAAGAGCGCAGCGATAACTCAGGGGTGGAAACTATTTCTTGCCGTAGGTTTCTGCGGGGGATTTACAACCTTTTCAACATTTTCGAATGAGAACCTTGCATTAATTAACAATGGTGAATTTTTTCATTTTCTCTTATATACCTTTTTAAGCATATTTCTTGGCTTAGGAGCCACTTTTGCCGGAGTCTTACTAACCAAAATTTTATAAGCTATGCAAAACGGGGATGTAGCAAGCAGGTTAAAGATCTATATCAGTTCGACTGACAAATATGAGCATGCCCCTCTATATGAGGCCATTGTATATGCAGCCCGCAAAAACGGTATAGCCGGGGCGACAGTAACAAGGGGAATAATGGGTTATGGAACCAGCAGCAAGGTGTACACCACCAAGTTGTGGGAACTCTCCGAGAAAACTCCGCTTATAGTTGAAATAATTGATAAGAAGGAGAAAGTCGAAAACCTTCTTGAGCTGCTGAAGCCACTGTTTGAGAAATCAGGCAAGGGTCATATCATAACTATAGAAGATACAAGGGTGGCAATCCACAGAACAGGCAGAAAACCAAATGAACCATATTTTTGATTCAGAAATTTATGCCATTTCAAAAAGTCTTACTTAAGTGCAAAAATGGTTCGACAGAGGTTTCACTGCGCATGGAGTCCTGAATCTGACACCCATGGAGAGTTTTGAGCTTTGTAAAAGAGGAGCAATATTAGTCGATGTACGCGAAGAATATATGTGGGCCTTTAAAATGTTTAAGGCAGAAAAATTACTATACCTTCCATATAGTGAATTGGATCACCATTTTGAGGAGCTGCCAAAAGATTCCCCTTTGATTTTTGCAGATTCGGTCGGACTAAAAAGTCGGGAAAGTGTTCTGTTTATGCAAGAAAGAGGATATGACAATGCTGCTAATATGGCCGGGGGCATTGTGGATTGGGAAAGGGATGGATTACCAATAAATACAGATATTACAGCCCGTCTTTCCGGCTCATGTGCCTGCCAGCTTAAGCCCAGGGAATCCCTGAAGCGAAAAACCTAATTGGATTTCCCCGGAGCTAAATCAGGTTTATAGAGTGCAAAAGCCTTTTATAGTCTTAACCCTTGGAAAATTAAGAAATAAATGAAGTATATGATAATTGCATTAATGAAATTAACAAGCATGAAGTTTAGAGTGAAAATAAATCTATAAAATGAAAGTATTAATTTTATGTACCGGTAACAGTTGCCGCAGCCAGATGGCTCATGGCTTTTTACAGTCCTTTGACAAACGGATCCAGGTCTTTTCGGCCGGAACTCAACCTGCTAACCTTATTAACCAGATGGCTGTTGATGTTATGAAAAGAGCTGGCATTGACATCAGCAATAACAAGCCCCGCCATGTTGATGAGTACCTGAACGAGCCCTGGGATTATGTTATTACGGTGTGCGACAATGCCGATGAAGCCTGTCCTGTCTTCCCTGGCAAAGTAAGGCACAGGCTGCACATTGGATTCGATGACCCCTCACTGGTAAAAGGTTCATATACGGAAATATTGAATGAGTTTTACAGGGTGAGGAATGAGATAAGGGATGAGTTCTACAGATTATATGAATCGGAATTAAAGAAGAAGCTATGAACTCAGGGGAACTAAAGAATATCGTTAAAAAGAAGTATGGCAAAATTGCTGCAAAGGATATTGAAGAGTAATCCTTATTCTGCACCTCATCAAAATGACTTCGAACTGGAAATTGATGTTGCAGTTGCTGTTTTTGGGATAAATTCGAAGGTTGAATTTGCAACTATAATCGGCCCCCTTGTAGAAGTTCCGCCACTGAAACTTCTTGTGAATGCCGCTCTCATGTCTAGAAAGAAGTACTTCAATAATAATATACCGAAAAGAAAAGAGATTTTTTAAAGCAGGAATTTGTTCTTATTGGTAAAAAACCTATAAATTAATTACATTTGTGCACTTTACAACAATAATAGGAGAACCAGAACCGTAATAACTAAAATGGCAGGTAGTGATCTGATAAGACCATATGGTGATAAGCAGGCAGTATTTGACAAGCGCTATCTTGAAATGGCTCTTATCTGGGCTCAGAATTCCTATTGTAAACGCCGCCAGGTCGGAGCCCTGATTGTTAAAGATAAGATGATTATTTCTGACGGCTACAACGGAACTCCATCGGGTTTTGAAAATGTATGTGAAGATGAGAATAATGTAACCAAACCATATGTGCTTCACGCTGAAGCTAACGCTGTTACTAAGGTTGCAAAGTCGAATAATTCGAGTGACAATGCAACATTGTATGTTACAACTTCGCCATGTATGGAGTGCGCGAAGCTAATAATACAATCAGGTATTAAAAGAGTGGTTTTCTGTAACCGTTACTACAAAACTGACGGACTTGACCTTCTTCAACGTGCCGGAATTGAACTGGTTTATATTGATCCTGAAAATAATACGTATGAAATACAATAATACCCGAAAAAGCGTATACCTGCCATTATTGCTCGCACTGGCGGTCATCATAGGTATTTTCCTTGGAAGATACCTTCCCGGCAGGGGTGAGACACCTCAGCATTCCAGCATTAGGGCCAGAAATGATAAGCTCACAAGTATCCTGAACATAATAGAATCGAATTATGTCGATTCGGTTAACCGTGCTGATCTTGTTGAGACAGCCATCCCATCAATTCTTAAAAAACTTGATCCTCATTCCGTTTACCTGCCTGCTAAAGACCTGGCCCGGGCCAATGAGCCTCTACAGGGTAACTTCGACGGTATAGGAATATCCTTCAACATGCTTACTGATACAATATTGGTCATCAGTACAATACCCGGCGGGCCATCGGAAAAACTCGGCCTCATGCCCGGGGATAAAATCCTTTATGTGAATGATTCCCTTGTTGCCGGAAAGCATTTGAGTGACGAAAAGATTATGGGCATGTTAAAAGGCCCAAGAGGCACAGTTGTTAAGGTTAAAATACAGCGTGCAGGGCAAAAAGAGCTGTTACCATTTGAAATTACCCGCGATAAAATTCCCATCTACAGTGTTGATGTCGACTATATGGTTAATGGATCGACAGGCTATATCAGGATAAATACATTTGCGGTAACCACCTTTGATGAGTTCCTGAAAGGACTCAGGGAACTTAAATCTCAGGGAATGACCAGCCTTATTCTGGATCTCCGGGGCAACTCCGGAGGAGTCATGGACGCGGCTATTCAAGTTGCCAATCAGTTCCTCAGCGATGGACAGCTTATTGTCTACACCAAGGGAAGGGCCCAGCCAAGGAATGAGGCCAGGGCAACAGGAAAAGGTGAATTCGAAACCGGGAAACTCGTTATACTTATTGACGAATGGAGTGCATCGGCAAGTGAAATTCTTGCAGGAGCAATCCAGGACAACGACCGCGGCACCATCATCGGACGCCGTTCATTTGGCAAGGGACTTGTTCAGGAACCAATAACATTTTCTGATGGATCGGGCATGAGACTTACTATTGCCCGATACTATACGCCAACAGGCAGATCGATACAAAAATCTTACAAGGACGGATACGACGAGTATTACAATGATCTTACTGAACGTTTTCACCGGGGAGAATTTGTAAAATCTGACAGTATTCACTTCGCTGATTCTTTGAAATTTACCACCCCCGGCGGACATGTCGTTTACGGTGGCGGAGGGATTATGCCCGATAAATTCGTTCCGGCCGACACCGTGGGAATTTCGCCGTACTTCCTAAAAGTCAGATCGAATATTTACCGTTTTGCTCTCAGATATACAAGCGACAACAGGGCCCAGTTGAACAAGTTTTCCAATGCCGCTGATATAGAAAAGTTTCTCGACAAACAGGGCCTTCTCGACCAGTTCATTCGTTATGCCACAACAAATGGAATTAAAAAAGACCCTGAAGGATTAAAGATTTCCGGACAGATCATCCAGATTCAGCTGAAAGCTTATATTGCAAGAAATATTCTTGATAACAAAGGATTTTATCCTATCTGGGAAAAGATTGACACAACCCTTAAGTTCGCAATCGATTTTCTCAAATCATAAATAAAAATCCATTGATTTTCAAGCGATATAGAATTTATTGGAAATAATTTCCGATACTAAATATACATGAAAGTCCTGCTTATCGGGTTGATAAAATCAACTCCTGATCAGCGGGATTTTTTATTTTATCCCCTTCACAAAATCGCTGACGATCTTAACGGAAATGTTCTGCTCTTCAATGAAGCCCATATGACCAGAAGCTTCAAGTATTACAGTTTCTGCATTTGAAGGCAGCTTTACTCTTTCCATTATAGCTTCACAACCAATATAATTATCCATTGAGCCGAGGATCCACAGGCATGGACGCCTACCCTCCTCCATAAGTTGAAGACGCGATGGTCTGACTATCATGCCGTTGAGAATCGCGATGATCCCTTCTCCCGGGATTCTGGAGGCAATCTCCTTTGACCGTTCAATTGAGTTGCTAAACTTTTCCAGATTGGAGGTGGCAAACATCCTCATTATGTTATCGGGATACATTAATTCCTTTTTACCAGCCTTTACGATAGCTATTTCACGTTTCCGTTTTTCAATCGCCTCAGGAGTATCGGCCATAGGCTGTGAATGGAAGAGGCAAAATCCAGACATATATTCAGGAAAAAGCTCAAGAAATGCAAGGCTTACATACCCTCCAAGTGAATGGCCGACAAGGAAACCTGATTTTACTTCACAAAAATCCAGCAGTCCTTTTATAGCTTCTGCCATGAATTCCATAGAATGTACTTCACCATAAATATCTGATAATCCGTGGCCAGGAAGATCCACAGAAATCACTCTAAACTCCCCTGACAGAGAGGTTTCAAAGCCATCCCAGACTTCCATCGATTCGAGATAACCATGTAGAAGTATAACAGCACTTCCTTTACCAGTATCGCTATAGTGAATTTTGCCTCCCTTAAATGTAAAAAACATAATTTCCGGTTTTAGTCCCGTAAATTTACCAAATATAAGGCGGAAAAACCTCCTTACTATTCTCTTTCAAAACCAAAAAGGCTAATTTGTAACCTGTTAGGTCAATATTTTTATTTTTTGTGATAATTAGCATATAAAAGTATATAATTGTATATTACATTTAGTTTTGTTAATCCGGCTTAAACCTGATATATATTAACTGTATACATTTTACAACCAATGAGTAAAGTAGTATTTGCCTCCATCTCCAAGAAATTTACAATGGCACTGGCGGGTCTTTTCCTTATTACCTTTCTGCCTGTCCATCTTGCTATTAATCTTATGCTTTTAAAGAGCGATCCGGTACCTTTCACCCAGGCTGCGCATTTTATGGCGACCTTCCCCCTGGTTAAAATAATGGAACTGGTATTATTCGCAACGATACTCATTCATGTATCGTATGGAATATACCTTCAAATCGTAAACTGGCTGGCCCGTCCGGTAGGTTATGCCGGAGGTAGTAAATCCGAAACCTCTTTCTTTTCGAGATTTATGATTTGGACCGGCGCTACCATATTTACCTTTCTTGTACTTCATTTCTTTAATTTCTATTTTGTAAAGATCGGCTTGGTGAAAGGAGATCCTGAAAATTTCTATGCGATGGCGCATGGACTGTTTAAGGTTCCTGCATATAATTACATCTATCTTATCTGTTTCAGCGTGCTTGGCTTCCACCTTTATCATGCTTTTTCGTCAGCATTTCAGACTCTCGGCCTTAACCACAGAATCTGGACTCCGGTTGTTAAAACAGTAGCCCTGATCTATTCCATAATCATACCTGCAGGATTTGCAGTTATTCCGATAATCCTCTGGTTTTTCAGGTAACCATAAAAGAAATTATACCCATGGCACAACTCAACGCAAAGATACCCGAAGGTCCCCTGGCTCAGAAATGGACTAAATACAAAGCTTCGGTCAAATTGGTCAATCCTGCAAATAAAAAGAAATTAGAGATAATAATTGTCGGCACCGGATTATCCGGAGCTGGAGCTGCATCGGCCCTTGGAGAACTTGGTTACAGCGTGAAGAGTTTCTGTTACCAGGACTCTCCGCGAAGAGCACATTCGGTAGCTGCCCAGGGAGGGATTAATGCTGCAAAGAATTACCAGAACGATGGCGACAGCATATACCGCCTCTTTTATGATATGATCAAAGGAGGTGATTACCGCGCCCGCGAAGGCAACGTATATCGTGCAGCCGAGGTGAGTAACCAGGTCATCGACCATTTCACTGCTCTCGGGGTTCCCTTTGCACGCGATTACGGAGGAACTCTTGATACCCGTTCCTTTGGCGGTGTCCAGGTTTCCAGGACCTTCTATTCAAGTGGACAGACCGGACAGCAGTGCCTTCTGGGTGCCTATTCCTCTCTTAACAGGCAGATAAAAAAGGGAAATGTAACCCTCTATCCCCGGCGCGAAATGCTCGACCTCGTACTTATCGACGGAAAAGCAAGGGGCATAATTACACGGAACCTTATTACCGGTGAGATTGAAAGGCATTCCGCCCATGCTGTAATCCTGGCAACCGGTGGCTATGGGACTATCTACTATCTATCTACACTGGCAGTCAATTCCAATCCCTCGGCAGCATGGAAAGCCCATAAGAAAGGTGCCTTTTTTGCTAACCCCAGCTTTATACAGATTCACCCTACTTCGGTTCCCCAGTTGAATGAATTCCAGTCGAAGCTTACCCTTATGTCGGAATCGCTCCGAAACGATGGCAGGATGTGGGTTCCGAAGACAAAAGGAGATAAACGCCCTGCTAATGATATTCCTGAAGATGAAAGGGATTATTACCTCGAAAGACGATATCCTACATTTGGAAACCTCGTTCCCCGCGACGTGGCATCAAGGGCAACAAAAGAGAGATGTGATGCCGGCTTTGGCGTAGGTGAAACCGGACTTGCCGTTAATCTCGATTTCAGGGACTCAATAAAAAAGCTTGGAAAAAAGGTTATTGCCAGCAGGTACGGCAACCTGTTTCATATGTATAAGACAATAACAGGCATTGATCCTTTCGAAGAACCGATGAGGATCTATCCTGCAGGCCATTATACCATGGGGGGTTTATGGGTCGACTACGAACTGATGACCACTATTCCGGGCTTGTTTGCAATCGGTGAATCAAACTTCTCCGATCACGGCGCCAACCGTCTGGGAGCCAGCTCACTGATGCAGGCTTCCGGCGATGGCTACTTTATAATACCGGTCACCATAAACAATTACCTTTCCGATGAGATCAGGACTGGTAAAATATCGACCGACAGGGCTGAGTTTGAAGCAGCAGAAAAAGATTCAGTTGAAAGAATCAACAAACTGATGTCGATAAAAGGGAAGCAAAATGCCAGCTCCTTCCACAAAAAACTTGGGAAGGTAATGTGGGATTACTGCGGTATGGTAAGGAATGAGGAGGGTCTGAAGAAAGCCCTTGTACTTATTGAGGAACTCAGGAAAGAATTCTGGAGCGATCTGAATATTCCGGGAACAGAAGCAGAGCTTAACCAGGAACTGGAGAAAGCCGGTCGTGTTGCTGATTATTTTGAAGTTGCAGAGTTGCTGGTTACCGATGCCCTGAACAGGAAAGAATCATGTGGTGCACATTTCAGGGAAGAGTACCAGACAGCCGATGGAGAGGCAATGAGGAATGATGAAAATTTCAGCTATGTTGCAGCCTGGGAATATAAGGGAGCTGGAGAACCTCATATCCTTCACAAGGAAGAACTTCATTTTGAAGAGGTTGAAGTAAAAGTAAGAAGTTATAAATAATACAACGATAAGAGTATGAAGCTCACATTGAAGATATGGCGCCAGAAAAATGCTAAAGCCGCAGGTGGTTTTGTAACTTACCAGATGAATGACGTTTCGCCCGAAATGGCCTTCCTCGAAATGCTTGATGCACTCAACAAGAAACTTGTTGAAGAGGACAAGGAGCCTATAGCCTTTGATCACGACTGCCGCGAAGGAATTTGCGGCTCATGCGGGATGTATATCAATGGCCATCCCCACGGACCCGTTCCTGCCATTACCACCTGCCATCTGTCGATGAGGTTTTTCAAAGATGGGGAGACTGTATGGATTGAACCTTGGAGAGCGAAACCTTTCCCTGTTATCAGGGATCTTATTGTCGACAGAACAGCATTTGACAAGATCCAGTTTGCTGGCGGATTTATATCAATAAATACAGGAGGAGCTCCTGAAGCCAATTTAATTCCTGTAAAAAAGGAAGATTCGGATAATGCATTCGATTCAGCGGTCTGCGTTGGATGCGGTGCATGTGTTGCAGCTTGTAAGAATGCTTCTGCGATGCTTTTTGTCTCGGCTAAAATCTCTCAGTTTGCACTCCTTCCTCAGGGACGCATTGAGGCCAGAGACCGGGTAAGATCCATGGTTGAGAAGATGGATGAATTGGGTTTCGGGAACTGCTCAAATACAGGGGCTTGCGAAGCCGAATGCCCCAAAGAGATAAAAATCAGCAATATAGCAAGGCTTAACAGGGAATTCTATAAAGCTTATTAATATTTTATTTCCGGGAAAACAAAATTATGGACCGGAAAAAATTCATACAACTGTCAGCTTTCTTGGGCGCTGGCCTTCTATTACCGTATCCGGGGGAGTTTCCTTATATTTTCAATAAAGGATCGGACAAAAAAAGATCCATTCCGAATGACTCTGGTCTGAAGGCAGATCTGGTTATTGCAGGGGGAAGCCTCGGAGCTTGTGCGGCAGCCATGGCTTCACTGCGTAACGGTTTATCAGTCATCATGACCAATGAAACTGACTGGATTGGAGGGCAGCTTACTTCACAGGGGGTGCCTCCCGATGAACACCAATGGATAGAAACTCATGGATCAACAAGGCTCTACCGTGAATTACGCTTCCGGATCAGACAATATTACAGGAATAATTACTCCCTGACGGAGACGGCAAAGAAGAACCCCTATCTGAATCCGGGCGATGGTTCAGTTTCCCGACTCTGCCATGAACCCCGTGTGGCACTTTCAGTTCTGGAGGATATGCTGTACCGATGGATAAAATCAGAAAAACTGATCCTGCTTAATAATCATAAAATCACAGGAGCTGATCTTTCGGGAAATAATATCAGGTCACTGGCAGCTCTTAACCTATTAAACGGGAATCAGCTTACTCTTTATGCGCCATATTTTATCGATGCTACGGAGCTTGGGGAACTTCTTCCTCTCACGGGAACAACCTTTGTTACCGGTACTGAGTCACGAGCTGATACTTCTGAACTTCATGCACCTGAAAAAGCCGATCCTGATAACAACCAGGCATTTACTCTCTGTTTTACACTCGATTATCTTCACGGTGAGAATCATGTTATTGAAAAGCCACACGAGTATGATTTCTGGCATGATTACATTCCACATCTCAATCCCGCATGGCCTGGCAAACTGTTAAGTCTGAAATATTCAAGACCCTCAGATCTTTTACCCGCAGAACTTGGTTTCGATCCGCAAAAGAGTGACACCTCACCCCTTTTGAATCTGTGGGACTATCGTCGAATAATAAACAAAGACAATTTCGCACCCGGAACTTTTAAAAGCGATATCACCCTGATAAACTGGCCCCAGAATGATTACATGAACGGGAACATTATCGGAGTCACTGATGAAGAATTCAAAAAGCAAATCGACGGTGCAAGCCAGCTTAACCTTTCGCTGCTCTACTGGCTTCAGACTGAAGTTCCACGTCACGGGAAGGGATATGGCTGGCCCGGCTTAAGGCTCAGAGGCGACGTGATGGGAAGTGCAGATGGCATGGCAAAATATCCCTATATACGGGAATCACGCCGGATAAAACCCCTTTTCAGGATCCTCGAGAAACATGTCGGAAAAGAAAACAAGGAATTGGAAACAGGCAAAAAGGATGGACTTAAATCTGCCTTCTTTTACGACAGTGTGGGGGTTGGCTATTATCATATCGATCTCCACCCGGGCAGCAGTGGAACCAACTACATTGATTTTGACTCCCTTCCATTTCAGATTCCCCTTGGCGCCCTTATTCCGGAATCGACATCGAACCTAATAGCCGGGTGCAAAAACATAGGGACAACGCATATAACAAATGGCTGCTACAGGCTGCATCCCGTGGAGTGGAACATTGGAGAATCGGCCGGATCGCTTGCAGCTTTTGCATTTAAGAAAAAAACAACCCCTTTTAAAATCAGGGAGAATAAGGATCTGCTTGAAGAATTTCAGAATAGCATCAGGTTACAGGGAATTGAAACTGAATGGCCGGAAGGATAGCTTTATTTCGAAAAAAGTTCCTCCAATATTGATCTGAAAGATTAAGCAACTTCACGCAATTGCATTACATTTATACAGTTTTCTTCAGATACCCTCAAAACAAAAGCTAACATGAAATCAGGACATACACGCCGCGATTTTCTGGCAAAATCGACCCTGGCAGGGATAGCTGCCATTGCAGCGCCTCTGGCAGGGTGTGACGGTAATCAGACTCTGCCTGCTCCGGCAGCAATTACACAATCAAAACTCATTGTGCCAAAAGCAAATGCACTTCCAATAACCGGCACTTTCCTCGATGAGATTTCTCACGATATCCCTCATCAGAACTGGGGTGAAAAGGAGTGGGATGCAGAATTCGGCCACATGAAGGCTATTGGCATCGACACGGTCATTATGATCAGGTCGGGATACAGGAAATTTATAACATTCCCGTCAGAGTATCTGCTGAAAAAAGGATGCTATATGCCTTCGGTCGACCTCCTCGACATGTACCTGCGGCTTGGTGAAAAACATGGCTTGAAATTCTTCTTTGGACTTTACGATTCAGGAAAATACTGGGACACAGGCGATATGACCTGGGAAGTTGAAGATAATAAATATGTGATCGATGAGGTTTGGAAGAACTATGGCAGCAAATATAAGAGCTTTCAGGGCTGGTATATAAGCGGAGAAATAAGCCGCAAAACAAAAGGCGCCATCGGGGCATTTCATTCGATGGGGAAACAGTGTAAAGATGTTTCCGGAGGTCTGCCAACCTTCATATCGCCATGGATTGACGGCAAAAAAGCAGTTGAGGCCGCTTCGGGTGATATAACTAAGGCACACTCGGTTTCGGTTCAGGAACATGAAAAGGAATGGGGAGAGATCTTTGACGGCATCCACGATGTGGTTGATGCCTGCGCTTTCCAAGACGGGCATATTGACTATGATGAACTCGACGCATTCTTTGCAGTGAATAAAAAGCTGGCTGACAAATACAGCATGAAATGCTGGACCAATGCCGAGACATTTGATCGTGACATGCCAATCAAGTTTTTTCCAATCAAATTCGACAAGCTGCGCCTGAAGCTTGAGGCTGCAAAAAGGGCAGGCTACGACAAGGGGATTACATTCGAATTTTCCCATTTTATGAGCCCTCAGTCAGCCTACCTTCAGGCAGGACATCTGTATAACCGTTATAAAGAATACTTTAATATTGTGTAATGATGAACGAATCCTCAAATCAGATTAAATATGTTGTCTGGCTTTCGCTTGTAGCATCGCTTGGCGGCTTCCTGTTCGGATACGATACAGCAGTTATTTCAGGCACCGTCGATCAGGTTGCCCTTCAGTTTAAACTCGATGCCATTACAAAGGGATGGTATGTAGGATGCGCTCTGGTAGGATCAATAGCAGGGGTTCTCGTAGCAGGAACACTTAGCGATCGTTACGGAAGGAAAATAGTTCTGCTTTTATCTGCGGTCCTTTTTACCCTTTCGGGTCTTGGCTGTATGATTTCGGCCAACGAAGTGCAGCTCGTCATATCGAGGATACTTGGAGGAATAGGCATTGGTGTGGCATCGGTGGTATCACCGCTTTATATTGCTGAAATCTCGGTCCCCAGCTTCAGGGGAAGACTGGTTTCGATGTACCAGCTTGCCATTACAGTGGGTTTTCTTGGAGCATATCTTGCTAACTACGCTTTGCTTCACTATTCAGAAACACTTCTTGCCACAGGTGCGACAACAGGATTATACGGTAAGATCTTTGCTACCGAGGCATGGCGGGCTATGCTCGGAATGGAAGGGGTTCCTGCCCTTCTGTTCTTTGTCGTTCTTTTCTTAATTCCCGAGAGCCCACGCTGGCTGATTGTCAATACCAGGGAAGAAAAAGCCATGACCATCTTTAATAAAATTTATGGAAAAGAAGAAGCTCTGGTACAGGTGAGAAATGTAAAAAACCTTGTTGCTTCTGAAACCAAATCAGACTGGAGGATGCTCCTGCAACCAGGCTTCCGTCTTGCCCTCTTCATAGGTGTGGCCCTGGCTATGCTGGGACAATTCATGGGAGTCAATGCAGTTCTTTACTATGGCCCTTCAATTTTTAAGGAGAGTGGTTTGTCAACCGGCGATTCCCTGTTCTACCAGGTACTGGTTGGACTCGTTAACATGCTCACTACGGTGATTGCCCTTATAATTATCGACAAAGTTGGCAGGAAACAATTAGTTTACTGGGGTGTTTCGGGGATGATAATTTCCCTTCTGCTCATCGGATTTTATTTTTCGAATGGCACAAGATTCAACCTGCCTCATGTTTTCCTTCTAATTTTCTTCCTCTTCTATATTTTCGCCTGTGCAATTTCAATATGCGCAGTGATCTTTGTACTGCTTTCCGAGATGTACCCCGTCAAAGTGCGTGGCGCTGCCATGTCAATTGCCGGATTGTCGCTCTGGATTGGGACCTACCTCATTGGCCAGCTGACACCCTGGATGCTCAAGACACTGACACCAACCGGAACCTTCCTTCTCTTTGCTGTCATGTGCATTCCCTATATGCTGATTGTGTGGAAACTTTTACCGGAAACAACCGGCAAATCGCTTGAAGAGATCGAGGAGATGTGGATTGAAAAAGGGAAGAGATAGAAGAAAGACGGGAGTCGGAAGTCGGAAGACGTAGCAGGACTTTAGTCTTCGGTCTTCGGTCTTCAATAGAAATAACAACACTTAATCATATAATACTATGGATGCCAAATCGCTATCAAAACTTTACAAGGATGAACTTTTAAATAATGTTCTTCCATTCTGGCTCGAAAAATCGCAGGATAATGAATATGGAGGATACTTCACATGCCTCGACCGGGCAGGAAATGTTTTTGATACTGATAAGTTTGTATGGCTCCAGGGACGAGAAGTTTGGATGTTTTCGATGCTTTATAATAACCTGGAAAAGAATCCTGAATGGCTTAAATGTGCATCGCAGGGTGGAGAGTTCCTGAGAAAATATGGTCATGACGGAAACCTAAACTGGTATTTTTCGCTAACGAGAAAGGGCAAACCGATAATTGAGCCATATAATATATTCTCCTATACTTTCGCCACCATGGCTTTTGGTCAGCTGAGCAAAGCCACCGGCAGTCAGGAATATGCAGATATTGCAAGGAAGACATTTGAGATTGTTCTTTCGAAAACCACCAATCCCAAGGGCAGATGGGAGAAAGCTCACCCCGGCACCCGAAGCCTCAAAAATTTCGCTCTGCCGATGATACTTTGCAACCTCGCACTCGAAATTGAACATCTCCTCGATTCAAAATTTCTTCAGGAGACAATCGATACCTGCATCCATGAAGTTATGGATGTCTTTTACCGTCCTGAACTCGGACTTGTTGTTGAAAACCTTACCACCGACAATCAACTCTCTGATACTTTTGAAGGTAGAGTCCTCAACCCGGGACATGCCATCGAAGCCATGTGGTTCATTATGGACCTTGGCGTTCGCCTTAAACGTCCGGAGCTAATCGAAAAGGCTGCAAAGATAGCAATTCAGATGGTCGAGTATGGCTGGGACAAAGAATTCGGGGGCATTTATTACTTTCTCGACAGGAAGGGTCATCCGACCCAACAGCTTGAATGGGATCAGAAACTATGGTGGGTTCATGTTGAAACTCTAATTTCCATGTTAAAGGGATATCAGCTCACCGGGTCGAAGGATTGCCTTAAATGGTTTGAAACGATACATGAATATACCTGGAGTCATTTTAATGATCAGGAATTCCCTGAATGGTATGGCTACCTGAATCGTCGTGGTGAAGTTCTGCTTCCTCTTAAAGGCGGAAAATGGAAGGGATGCTTTCATGTACCCAGGGGATTATACCAATGCTGGAGAACACTTGAGACAATCCAATAATATGAAAAGTTCCGCTCTGTTTCTTTGTCTGACCTTGTCGGCTTCTCTCTGTTCATCCCAGACTATTGTCAACCGCGATCCTGAAATTAGCAGGATGGCCGGAAAGATCTCATCGCAAAGGATCGAACAGAATGTTAGGAAGCTGGTAGCTTTTCACACCCGCCACACCCTGAGCGATCAGAATAATCCCAATGAAGGTATCGGCGCTTCATGGAACTGGGTTAAATCGGAAATGGAAAGCTGCATCCCCCTGTCTGAAGGGCGGCTTAGTGTCGGCTTAGAAGAATACACGGCCGGAGGAAACGGTGGCAGAATTATTGTACCTGTTCACCTGAAAAATGTTGTTGCGAAGCTGAAGGGAACTGATCCTCAAGATGACAGGGTAATTTTAATCAGCGCTCATCTCGACTCGCGGGCCACACTCCCTGAAGATAATAAGAGTTTTGCCCCGGGCGCCAATGATGACGGATCGGGAATTGCAGCTCTTCTTGAGCTGGTAAGGATATTGTCGCAACATAAATTCCCTGCCAGCATCCTATTCATAGCCTTTACCGGTGAAGAACAGGGATCATACGGCGCTGAGTTTATGGCCGAAAAGGCAAAGGAGGAAAAGTGGAACATTATCGCGATGCTGAACAACGACATGATAGGGAACAGCGGATCAGGTGAAACTTTACTCAACGATAACATGAGAGTAAGGGTTTTCAGTGAAGGAGTTCCTGCCTACGAAACTGATGAGATGGCTAAGATAAGAAGGTTTACCTCGGGTGAAAATGATGGCAAAGCCCGTCAGCTTGCCCGGTACATTAAGGAAACCGGTGAAAGATATGTTGACCAGATTAATGTAACACTCATTTTCAGGCAGGACAGGTTTGGCCGGGGTGGCGATCATGAACCTTTCATTAAAAAAGGATTCACTGCTGTCAGGATTACTGAATTCAACGAAAACTATGACAGGACACACAAGGATCCTGAGCTGAAAAACGGGATACAATACGGGGATCTTCCCGAATATGTCGACTATGAATATGTCAGGAAAAACTGTGCAATAAATCTGGCAACAGCTGCAAATCTTGCCCTGGCTCCCCGCGAACCTTTGAATTGCACAATAGTTACGGGGTCACTAACAAATAAGACAAGCCTGAAATGGGAAACTCCGCCAAGTGGTGTGAAAGCTGCAGGCTATTATATTCTTATGAGGGAAACCTATCAGCCACTATGGGAAAAGAAGATATTTGTTATCGGAAATGAAGTAACACTTCCTTATTCAAAAGACAACTATTTCTTTGCTGTTCAGTCAGTTGATGCTTCAGGCCATGAAAGCCTTCCCGTTTTTCCGGGAAGGACTTCAAAATGACTAGAGGCAGATAGTTTCTATCTCTTTGACTGTCTTTGGGATTGGCTTCCCGAGTACTCTGTGTCCCTTGTCGGTAATAAGAACATCATCTTCTATTCTTATTCCTCCTATGGACATATAACTTTCAATTTTTGAGAAGTTGATGAAGCTGGTGAATTTGCTTTCGCTCTGCCATTTCTCAATTAGTTCCGGAATGAAATAACAGCCCGGTTCAACGGTAAATACATGTCCTGGTTTATAGGGCAGGGCAAAGCGAAGAAAAGAGAGTCCAAACTGGTCGCTCCGTTTCACATCATCATTATAACCTATGTGGTTCTCACCAAGTCCTTCCATATCGTGTACATCAAGCCCGAGCATATGTCCTATTCCGTGGGGCATGAAAAGGGCATGAGCTCCCTCTGCAACTGCCTCATCGACATCTCCTTTCATAAGGCCGAGATCTTTCATTCCCTGGGCTACTATTTTACATGCAATAAGATGTATGTCGAGGTTTGAAATGCCTGGGCGTGCAGCCTTTATAGCCTCGGTATTTGCCTGGAGAACTATCTCATAGATCTCCTTCTGCTGTTTGCTGAATTTCCCTCCAACGGGAGTGGTTCGGGTAATATCAGAAGCATAGTGCAGATTTGTTTCGGCACCAGCATCGGTGACCATCATCCGCCCTTTCTTGAGAATATTGTCGTGAGAGTGATTATGAAGTGTTTGACCATTGATGCTAAGTATTGTCGGAAATGATACTCCGGCACCTTTTGCTAGTGCAATACCTTCAATGGCACCGAATATTTCCTGCTCCTTTACGCCCTGACGGCACATAGTCATGGCCGTAACATGCATATCATATGCTATCTCGATGGCTTTCTCGATCTCCTCAATTTCGACCTTCTCTTTTATTGATCTCATTGAGATCACTGACTTTATCAGATCAACAGATGCAGATCCGGCTAACTCTAAAGGCTTTTTCCCGAGAAGGGAAGAGAGTAATATTTTGTTTTCACCCCTGTATTGCGGAAGAAAATGGATCCTTTTTTTCTTTGCGAGTGCATCTTTAAACAGATCTTCAATCTTAATGAACGGAGCAGTTGAGGTTACACCGCACTTAAGAGCCAGATCTTTCAGCATGGGCTGTGGCCCCATCCAAACTATATCATCCATATCAAAGTCGTTACCAAAGATATGGTCCTTCCCCGAATCAAAATCCATTACTCCTGCCAGGCCGGGAATATCGAGTCCGAAAAAATAGAGGAAATCACTGTCCTGTCTGAAATGAAATGCATTTGCCGGATAATTCATCGGCGAATCAACATTACCTGCGAAGAGGGCTAATCCTGTTTTCATTTTTCTATGGAGCTCTTCTCTCCTCTTTATATAAACTTCACTTCTGAACATAGAATGACGATTTAAACATGGTTATTAAACCACTAAGTTAATACCGTCGAAGAGATTTAACAAAAGAGAGAGAAGAAATCTGCTTTTTATATCTCACAATACCATATAAAAAGTGAAGCGGAACCTCCCCAAGTCCCGCTTCCACT
>CAIPJU010000107.1 GCA_903865465.1 uncultured Bacteroidota bacterium | reverse complement strand
TTAAAATGTCAAAAAACTATAGCAACTCCCTGAGTGAGGAGACTGAAAATTTACTCAGGATAGACATAGTTGCAAAAGAGACAAAAAAGCGGCTCAATATGGAGGATTTTATTTGGCAGTCGCTGTCGGGGAAGGCAACGAATTTTTCAATTTATCAAAGCATTTTGCAGACAATTGAGGATCAGGCGATTGATCCCGCTCGGAGTGGTAAACCTTTATATACCATATATTTAAAAACCAAAGCATATAAAATATAAAAAATGTATTTATGAAAAAAGATATCTATGAATCGATCAAACAGGTCAATGCTCTCATTGCAGAGACCTATGTTTATGCAATTATAATTGCAGTACTTGCTCTCGCAGTTGCTTATCTGATTTCCAGACTAATCAATTGGAAAGGTGGTAAAAATGACAATTCGAATGTGGTGAGACGAATCTGGTATATTATTATCGGACTTGCAGCTCCTATCTTCTTCTTTTTATATAACACTCTGGTAGTAAGCGAGAAGATTTCCAAAGCACCGCTTGTTGCAAAATTCACTACTGCTAATATATACGCAACAATATCTATTATTGGAATCTATTTTATTCTCGGGATACTCAGCATGTTGCTATTCAGAACTTCGAAATGGGGCAGCATCCCCGGAAGATCAAAATAACTAACAAATAAATTTTTCACATATGCCAAAACAAGTTTTTATAATAGGAATTGGTGGAACCGGGATGCGATGCATTGAGTCTTTTGTTCACTTATGTGCCATGGGGATGTTTGACGATACAGACGTTCATATGCTGGCTCTGGATACAGATGAAAGGAACGGGAATTTCACCCGGCTTAAAGATTTAAAGGAGGCATACCTGAAAACAAAGGGTGTTAATAAGAACCACAATGCTTTAACAGATACCTTTTTCTCTGCTAATCTGCACTACTACCAGTTCAGTCCTGATTACTCAAAGAAATCTACTTTTGATGCAATTTTCGACTATGAAAGTACTAAATACCGGAATCCTGATGAGGCATCCATTGCAGATCTCTTATTAACTAAAGCTGCGAAGGCATTTGACCTGAATCATGGTTACCGGGCTCAGACCCATCTTGGCAGTATGCTGATGTACCATTCAATAGTTGATGACGTAACCGCTAATGACAGGGGTGATCTGAAGAGATTCATTCAGGAGTTAATAACTGCTTCAACTTCAGGCCGTCCAAGAGTATTTATTCTGGGATCGGTTTTTGGAGGAACAGGTGCATCTTCAATTCCTATTATCCCCAAAGCAATTCGAAAGGCAGCTTCTCTCATCTCATCTGCAGCCGATATCGAACAGAATGCCTTCTTCGGTTCAACTATTCTAACCAGCTATTTCTCGTTTGTACTTCCAAGCGATGATGAAAAAGCAAAACAAAAACTGATAGCAACCTCCGACAAGTTCTCTTTAAATTCTCAGGCAGCTATGATGTTCTATGAAGCTGATGAAACTGTTAAGCAGACTTATCAGAAGTTTTATCTGATGGGAACCGAAACTCTCGACTGGCAGCCAAGTAAAATAAAGGACAGGACAATAACCGGCGGGGAGGATCAGGAAAATGATTCTCATTATATTGAATTACTGGCTGCATTCGCTGCTTATGATTTCTTTAATTTACAGGAGATTGAGCTAAAAAGGCTGAAAGATGAAAGGAAACTGGATTACCTCTATCGTACTATTGATGATAACGGGAAAATAGGTTTTATTGATTTTGTGGGGAGTGAGAAAAAAGAGGAGCTGGCGAAGAAATTTGGTCTTTTTACTGCTATGAGTTTTCTTACTCTGCTCGATAAGTATGACCTCTTCGGCCAGGCACAGAATGGTGATCTGAAAAAAGTAAAGATCGATGGTTATGAAGACATCCATCATGAGGAGGTCAAGAATCTCAGGAAATATATGGAGCTATACCATTTCTCACTTAAAAACGGGGTAATAAAAGACGGCTGGTTACGACAGGTTCATCACTCTGCCGGTGGTGCAGATAAATTTCTGTTCAATCCGACACTCTATAGCGGGAAATCGGTTAAAGAACTTGAAAAGTTCGATTTTAATGATTCCATATATCAGAAAAACAGCGACTTTGAATCAAAGAAATTCAAAGCAGGTGTATTGGGACTGGGAAGTCTGTACAATGAATTCTTTTCTGAATTTATTAAGACTCCCGAACCGGAGATAACAAATAAATGTGAGAAGCTTATCAAAAGAACTTATGACACTTTATGTAAATTATATAAATTCTAATTATTGAATTATGGCAATTGCAAAATTAATAAGAAGTAATTTAGGCCGTTTAACCGACCCTGCAGGTAAATGGCATATTTACGCCAAGATAAAACCATTCATATTAGGAATTGAAACAGGCAAAATTGATATTTCTCAGGCCTCTAGTGCTTTAATTTCAAGCGTTCCTACTCCGTGGGCCAGGCCAAAATTATTCTGGTTTGCATTTGATTATCTTAAGCAGACAGATCCGAATATTCAAACTTCCGGTTTAATAGATTTCTACAGTTTACTGGTAGACGAATGGAAAGGATTAATTGCCCTAATCGCTCTTTATCCTGACCGGGTTTCATTTTCTGATCCCGTTTATATGAATGGGTCCAGCACCAAAGTCTTTGATGTTTCAAGCGCCCTGGGGCGAATGTTAATGGAAGATACTGATCTGTGGACAAATCAGCATGCCAGACAATCCAACCCCGATGAAAAACCTTTTATTCAGCTTCTGAAATATAACAATCAGGTTATTGGAGGCACCTCGCCTTTTACTATCGTTTTTACTGGCGTTGATTATTCCAATTTGAAAAATACCGGAGGAATAAGCTGGTACAGGGGAGGTAAATTTGAGGACCCAACTCCTTATCTTGAAAAGGACAGGGATAAACTTCAAAAACTATATCTTTTTATCAAGAATGTAAATTCTAATTTCTTAGGTTTTGAAGAAAGTCTAAACCTTGCCAGGACTAAAAATCAGGTTGATCTGAGCGGCTTGAAGGTTTTCTTACGAGCCTGGCAAAGTGATATTCTGGAAATTGATCCCGGGCTGGAACAAAATGGTACAGTGGCAAGATATTCCAACCTGATTATGCCATTTAAAACCCTCCTTTCGTCAGAACAAAAAGTTTATCAGAGGACTGATGGTACTCTTACTTTTATCAAGCCCAATGGCACTGAGCTTAAAGTAGAAATTAACGATCTTCAGACCCTGCTGAAGGATGACAAGAAAATCCTTGGTTGGTGCGAATCTACAGATCTTGATAATCCATTATCACAGGCGGCAGTCTATTTCCTTAGGGTTATTGACACTTCTGAACCTAATGAAAATGATCAGGTTAAATATTTTGCTCTCCCATTGAGTATGTACGGGATAAGGATGCTCAATAAAGATCTTGGGCCTTTGCTTAGCCAGCGGAACCGAAATTTCAATATTACCGGCAGAATAAATGAACATGGCAGTCTGATTGTTGATCTTACCATCGAAATCGACGGACGACCCCAAAAGCTTAATTCCAAAGAATATGAAATAGAATGGGTCTCCCTGAATAATAAGGTTATTATGTG
>CAIPJU010000106.1 GCA_903865465.1 uncultured Bacteroidota bacterium | reverse complement strand
TACTAACTGTTTTATTGTAACATAAGCTATATTTGTCTTTAATAGATTTTCTTGCCATGCAATAAATGTATCTTTGATTATTGATTACTGAATAATTAAATGCCGTTAAACAATGAGTATTTTAGAAATAATTGCCACGATGATTGCCGGAATAGGCATTTTCTTTGGTGGTCTTAAGATTTTAAGCAGCTCGCTGAAAAATCTGGCTACTCATAAGTTCAGGCTTTTAGTAGCAAGATGGACAGGTAACTCTTTTCTTTCAGCATTCTGGGGAGTGGTTTCGGGAGCAGTTTCTCAAAGTAGTTTTAGTACCGTTTTTATTTTAATCGGGTTAGTACGCAGTGGATTGATTACAGTTAGAAAAGCCCTTCCAATTCTTTCCTGGTCTAACGTAGGGATTACACTATTGATTTTTCTTGTGGCAATCAATCTTAAGATCGGCATTTTTGTGATTGTTGGTTTAAGTGGGTTTTTATTTGGATTACACAAAGAAAATAGATGGGAGAACCTTTATACGGCGTTCTTCGGTTTTAGCCTTTTACTTTTTGGATACCAGGTACTCAAGTCGGGCTCGCAACCATTTGCCCAAATGGAAATTATAAAGGATGTATTTGAGCATGCGAAAAATTCTTACTTAATCCCGGTTCTGATTGGCGTCATTCTCAGACTCCTGATCCATTCCTCTCCTGCTGTAACAGTACTTATTATGTCATTTGGCCATGCTGGTTTAATTGGCCTTGATCAGGTAATTATAATCATATTTAGTCTTGGTATTGGTGAAGCATTAACCACACGGATTCTTTCAGCAGGAATCAAAGGTATTTCGAAACAGCTTATTATTTTTCGGATTTTTGAATCGGTTTTGACTTCAGTAGTCCTGATTACACTCTCATATATCGAAATATTATGGAATATCCCTCTGGTAAAGGAACTCATAAGATTTCTGGCCGTGAATATCGAGCAACAAACCGCATATGCTTTTTTAATAGCCAAAATCACACCTCTTTTTTTGCTTTCATTTTTCTTTGATCCGATATACCGACTTCTCCAAAGGCTGAGCCCTCCAACTTCAGAAGAGGGGCTTTCTGAGACCATGTTCATAACCGAACAATCCCTATCTGATATCAGCACTGCATTAATCCTGGTCGAAAACGAGCAAATCAGGATTTTGGAGCGTTTTTCAGAATCCATTGATAATATCCGGATCGAAAAGGAGCGTAAACAGATTCACAACTTTACGATAATCCGCAAATCAAATGTCGTTTTGATCAATGAGATTGATATGTATTTAAAGCGAATTATAAATTTCAATTTATCACACAGCAATTCCGAAATTTATGTCGCGCTCCAAAAAAGGCAGGATCTGCTGAAGTCAATCGATGAAACAGTTTTTAGTTTTGTCAGTTCAATATACGACCGCCAATTTTCCAATGGGCTTGATAACCTGGTACGAAACTCTACAGAATCGCTTCATGCGAATTTTATCATTGCTGTTGAAGCCATAAACTCGAAAGAAGAACTGGATATTGAGTTACTTCTACTGATAACTGACGATAAAGGACAACTCATGGAACAGATAAGAAGGTATCATCTTTCAGAGATTCATGATCTAAGTCCGGATGATAAAGCCTCCCTACTTTATATCACTGACCTGTATCAACGAACAATTTGGCTTCTGAACAACTGGGCAAGACATATAAAGATTGATATTGAGGAGTAATTTCCGGAATTATCGAGGAATTAAAATACCGCTACCTGGCAAATACGTCTGCTATTTAGCGCGTAGTATCTTTAATATGCCGGTTATTTCTTTCAATAGTCCCACCTGTTTTTACTTTTATTTCAACTTCAGTAACAGGTCAGCCTTTATACTTTCACTGTTAGCTCAATGATATTTTTACCGTCTTCATACCTGTAATCATGGCTTTTGCACCTGCTTTTCAGGATTTTTAAACCGATGTCGTCCTCCAGGGTACCTTCCTCAAGCAGATTTACAGGCTCCCCTGCACTTTCGCACGTAAATTCAATATTCCCGCTTTTTTCGTGGTAAAAAAGGCTTAGTTCAATATCATGATAATCGGCCTGCACTTCCAGAATCTCTTCGATTATCAACGCCACATCATCGCTGACTTTTCTGGATAACATATGCTTTTCGCAGAATAGCTCCATCTCACCCTGGATTGCATATAAGTCATAGGCCTTACTCGTAATATGTTTTGTCGCACTCCTTATGCGGTGGATGAAAGTCCTGGTCTTTTCCCGCTTCGGATTCTCGAATATCTGCTGAGGAGTCCCCTCTTCGTAGATCAAACCTTCGTCCATGTAAAAAACCCGGCTTGAGATATTGAAGGCAAATTCCATCTCATGTGTAACAATTACCATCGTAATTCCTTCCCGGGCAAGACGGCGTATTACCGCAAGTACTTCACTTACCATCGTTGGGTCGAGCGCTGATGTTGGCTCATCAAAAAGCAATATCTCAGGCTCCATAGCCATACACCTGGCAATGGCAACCCTCTGTTTCTGCCCTCCGGAGAGTTCGTCAGGAAAACTGTATACCTTCTCGGCCAGGCCCACAAGTCTTAAAAGTTCAATGGCTTTCTTATTTGCCTCCTCTTTTTTCTTTCCCAGGAGTTTTATTGGTCCGATGGTTAAATTCTCCAATACCGAGAGATGGGTATAGAGATTGAACGATTGAAACACCATTCCCATTTTCTGCCGTATTTTAGGGACATTCGTGTGCTTATCGAAAAGTGAAATATCATCGATGAATATGTCACCACCGGTAGGTGTTTCAAGCAGGTTAAGGCACCTTAAAAATGTGCTTTTACCTGTTCCTGAAGGACCAATTATCGAAATGATCTCCCCTTTATTGATAACCGTATTTATCTCCTTGAGAACGACAAGTTCTCCAAAATGCTTTGAAAGGCCATGTACCCTGATCATAAGTTTACCTCCAATTCTTTGTTTATCCGTTTTCTTCTCGGATCTGTTGTGGTTTCCATGTAACTAAGTCCCCAGGTCATTAGCCCGGCAATAATAATATATAAAACAGCTGCCATAATAAGTGGGAAGAAGGCGTCGAATGTTCGGCTTCTGATTATATCACTGGCCTTTGTCAGATCCTGAACCGCAATGTATCCGACAACTGAAGTCATCTTCAACAACGAAATAAACTCCCCTTTGTAAACGGGAAGTACCTGTCGGATGGCTTGAGGCATAATAATATAGATAAATGTTTGTATTCCTGAAAAGCCTGATGCAATACCGGCCTCATGCTGCCCGTTGTCGATATTTTGAATTGATGTCCTGAACATCTCTGCGACATAGGCACCAAAGTTTAACCCAAAGGCAATAATGGCAACCAGGTTTGCGTTAATGTTTACAGATCCAAAAATTATGTAGAAGATAATCATCAGGAGCACCAGCACCGGTGTCCCCCTGATCAGTGAGATGTAAAACCTGGCGGAGAGAGAAAGTAATTTGCTCTTCGACATTCTCATAAAACAGATCAGCGCGCCAATGAGCGTCCCTAACAGTGCCGAGAGAATCGAAATCAGGATTGTTACTTCCAACCCATCCAGGATCAGGAGATACCTCTTCTCGAGGATTATATTATTGTAAAAGCTATCTGCAACAGACTTTATAAAAGAGGGTTTATTTGGCTTAAC
>CAIPJU010000105.1 GCA_903865465.1 uncultured Bacteroidota bacterium | reverse complement strand
GAATTTGATGTTGAAAGATAAAATGCTTAAGATCTGTATAATTCAAAAACTAGTACAATCAGTTGAGAAGCGAAAATTTGGACTTCCCGGCTCATATACCGTAACATTTTGCTGGGGGAAAGGCCGTACAACTACACATACCTTTAGCAAGGTTGGCATGTCATTTATTCTCAACTCCTGCAAGGCTGTATTTGAAGAAAGATCGAGTGATGTAAGCTGGTTACCGCCACAATCCAGGTCCTGTAATTCTGAATTAAGTGAAACCCGGAGCACGGAGAGATTGTTATTATTGCAGCGAATTTCTGTCAGGTCAGGATTCTGTGAAACATTTAAACCGGAAAGGATATTATAACTGCAACCCAAACCTGTAAGATGCTGATTCATAGTTATATCAATATTATTCAGCTGGTTTGCATCACAATAGAGAAATTTTAATGCTATGTTATTTGAAACATCCAGGGCAGTCAGATTATTTGATACACAACCCAACCATTCCAGCGAAAGATTCTTTGAAACATCAATGGAGTGAAGCTGGTCACCTGTGCAATCAAGTTGAACCAGGGCAGTAATATTCGAAACATCCAGACCGGATAATGAGAGACTGTTGCATGAAAGATATTTTAAAGAACTGTTCCTGGAGACATTAAGGGTTGTTAAATCATAGTTCCAGCCACAAGCAAGGTATAGCAAGCCGGGATTACCTGACATATCAATCTCTGTTAACTTATTATATTCGCAAATCAGAGTGTCAAGATTGGTGAATGAACCAATGCCTGTCAGATCTGTGACAAGTTCATTGCTGATATCAAGCTTCCTTACAGCCTTTGCTTCAGTAGAGCTTATCTTTCCGTCGCCATTTGTATCAATTCCACGATGTATAAGTGAATTCAGGAAGCTGTCTGAGGTTCCGATAGTTTCATCTTTTTCACACTGACTGAATAAGAGGATAGTCAGAAAGAACAGCGAAAATTTCGAAAATAGTTTCATGCCGGGAAGTTATTATGGGCGATACTAAGTTAATAGTAAATTGGCTGTTAAGTAAATATTAAAGGAATTTTCTACAGCTTTTATAGTTTTTTATGAGTATCGGGAATGAATAAAAAATAACTGGATATAATAAGCCATCAGAGCTCAGAACCTCTTTGCCTTTACCGGAACCCTGATATTTTTGCTGATCAGCGCATAGGGTTTATAGGCCGGACATTCATCATAGATTTCGTAACAGATAATCTCAGCCATTTCATAGCCCATTTCGTCGAGATATTTATGATTAAGGGTTACTATGTGGCCCAGGGTCGATTCTACATTGCCAGTCATTGTAAAACAGCCATATTTCCCTTCATTCATAGTTATTATGTCAACCTCTTTCTTAGACCTGACCTCATTTTTAATTTCAATGCCTGCAAGATACCGGCACTTATTCAGCGAGGTATAAAAAGGGGCATCGAGCCAGATTCCAATGAATTTACTGTTTGATGTGACCATATCGTTGGGGATGGCCCAATGCATTAAACTTTTAAAGGCAAACGAGATGCTTTCGGGATGGCTGAGTTGGGTTGAAATACAAGCTATTTTTGTTGGAGTGAATGCTCGTATCAGTGGAGGTGGTGATATTATTAAATCACCTTGAGTTTCCATCAGGTTATCAGCAATAATTGTCCACTCTTCAGAGTTTCCCATTTCGAAAGGCTCATTGAACTTACCCGCCTTCCTTCCTATTGCAGAAATTTCATTAAACGATAGTTCCCTGAATTCTTCAGCAGATACGCCATAGAAGTTCCTGAAAGCCCGGGAGAAGATCGAAGCGGATGAAAACCCGCAACCCATCCCAATTTCAATAACAGGAAGATTGGTAAATACCTTGAGGTAATGAGCGGCTCTTTCCAAACGGAGTCTCATAACATATTGCTTAGGTGATTCCAACAGGGCAGCCGAAAATATTTTTTGAAAATGAAATGGTGAATAATTGGCAACACCGGCAAGGGTTTCCAGCGAAACATCACCAGCCAGATTTTGATTAATATAATGCTGAACCTTCATTACCGCCTGCTGGTACTCAGGTTTTATAGGATGATTATATTTATGCATGTTTCTTTTGTTAAGAACAAAGGTAACAAAGTTTAAAAACGTGATACCATTTGTCTCTTTCCCAAAAGCAGGGACTAAAATAATACTGATCTCTGGTTATATTTCAAGACTTTTCAGCAATATCTCTTTTAAAACTGTCGAATCTATCTCGTCAAGTTTGTGGATATAAAGACAACCTTTACCCGTCTTATATTTTCCAAGTTTTTCGAGAAGTAATTGTTGCTTTTCAACACTCCCCGGAATGTATAAAGCAAAATTTTGTTTACGTGGTGAAAAACCCATCTGAAACCACGCCAGTTCTCTTCCGCTTTCATATTTCAGGAGTCTGTCACCAAATCCGATGATGGCTGAGCCCCACATCTTTCCTACTGACCCGGTAGACGCCTCCATCAGCTTACAAATTGTGTAAGCATCATTTCGTTTTTGTTCATCTGTTATCTGTTCCAGGAAAGCACCAACACTGCTTCCTGTTTTTTTTGTTTTTAATTCTGCCATTTCCCCATTTTCTTCAAAATGAAATTTTTTAAATGATATTTATTATCCGCTTAGGTAACAAAAGGAAAAGCAAAGATCGCATGTGACAGAATGTCTGACAGACAGCTCAGCGACCTTTGCTTTTACTTAGCGGACTTAAGGGTTAAAATAATGTAAAAGTTTAACCTGAAAAGTAATGGTTTACTCTATTCTCAGTTTGCCCCCTGGAAGTTAAATGAGATGGACTTTTTTACATTATCCTTTTCCACGGTCAGACGGAAGTGCTGTTCAACCTTGCTGTTATCGTGATCATGATAAAATTTTATTACCTCCCTGTCTCCAACAATCTTCCAGTCTTTGTACTGGCTTTTTGAAAGAGCTTCCATAACGTTCGGCGGAGGAGCGACATTGTTAGCAGTCTCCCTGCTTTCCACGAGTTCTCCCTTTGAGGTGTAGACCGCCCACAAATCATTGCCGTCTTTATTCTTAAGGGTTACTTTATAACGATCAAGTTTGATATCCGAAGCTCCGATATCATACACCCATCCGTACTCCTTCAGGGCATATGGAAACTTTGACCATGTAGTTGAATTATTGATATCAAATCTTGATTGAGCAGCTTTTATTACTGCTTCAGGAACCAGGCCCACTTTCAATTCAGTGGAGGCAAGAGGTACACGATCATTAACATTAAAATCATGATCAACCTGAGCAAGCAATGGGAATAAAAATCCCATAAACACAAATAACGACAAAATTAATTTTTTCATGTCTTTGAAATTTAAATATTTAGAATAATAAAACAGAATCATTCTAAATAAGTTCAATGAAGTTCTGAATTTTTTTTCATCAATTTATCAAAATGTACGACTTAGATTTCAAATCGTACATGAAGAAATAATTTTTGCAAAAAGGAACAAAAGTTGCCGGAGAGAACTGCAGAGTGGTTGATCTTACGAAAGGAGCATCCTTTTATTTAGAAGCATTCTAAACAAATTAATCAGTCAGATGTTGATACTTAACATAATGACTGTATATACGATAAAGAATTGCCGAAATGACAACAAAAGAAAGATTCTTAATCAACCTGATTTAACAGAGTTAAACTAAAATGGATGAAGGTCGTGCAGTAAAATTCAATTATTTCATTATCATGGTAATCAACAGAAAGAAAATACTTATTGTTGCATTTTTTTCATTATTTGCATCCGTCTCATTTGCGCCGGGCGATGGTTTTATCACCTTAGTAAAAAATCCTCCGATAGAACCATTTTTAAAACTTATTAATGCTGTAGGAATGGCGGAAACGGGTCTTGATACCCTTGCCTATAATCCTCTTGAGGAGGCAGCTGGCTTTTTGCAGATCCGTCCCATCAGGGTCCTGGATTATAATCTGAGAACCGGCAAAAACCTTACACTCAGAGATATGTTCAGCTATAAGGTCTCAGAAGAGATTTTTATGTATTACGCCCTGAAGATAGGGCCATATGATTTTGAGCGTATTGCACGAAACTGGAATGGTTCGGGTAGGGATACCTTTTTCTATTGGGAAATGGTTAAGGCATACCTGTAACACAATTGCAGGAAAAAGTAATAACCAGGTTCAATGCTGTTATGAATCCGGTTTAAACGTTGGTGAATAAAAGATAGCTGTTCGTTAAATAGTTTTTTTATTCATGATCTATATACTGATTTTTGATTTGAATAACATATAAATTTCAAGTCATGAAAAAGTCAGTTAGAGTAATTACGCATACCTTATTCTGGGTATTGTTTCCTTTGGTCAGTGCATTCTCAAAATGGGCAGATGCTCATGATCTCCTCCCAGGATTTGAATCTTTGCCCAGGCCGGGTTTCCTTAAGATTGTGGGAGATAATTTCCATTCGGTTTTTATACCAGTGGATGTTGGCCGTCCGGTTATGGACAGTTCAAATTTGTTTGGCATCATTTTTAATATCTTTATTTATCTGATTATTCCTGTCGGAACTTTTTATCTGTTTTATGGGACATTTATACCCAACTTTTTAAAATTCCGAAGCCTGAAAAGCAGGTTATTTCCTCTCTTTTATGTTCTTCTTACCCCTTTGCTGATTACATCGGTCTTTAAATTTCTCACAATAGCCGTAGATTGGAAATTTATCTATTGTGTCTCCCTTACTTATATTGTAACTCTAATTTTTGCTTTTCTGGGTACTCTTTTCCGAATTCCCGAAAGCTGGATAAGCAGTGAAAAGCTTGCAAAACAGAATCTTCAGAGCGAGCTGGCATTACTTAAAAATCAGATTAATCCGCACTTTCTGTTTAATACACTTAATAACATTGATAGTCTGATAAAAAGTGATGTCGATAAAGCTTCGATGACATTGGTAAAGCTTTCTGAAATACTGCGTTACATGATTTATGACAGCAATATTGATAAGGCGCTGTTATCAAATGAAATCAGCCATATCGAAAGCTATATCGATCTGCAGAAGATGCAATATGTGAATAAAGACCTTGTTTCACTTTCAATTAAGGGTAATCCCGGCAATATCCTCATTGCTCCGATG
>CAIPJU010000104.1 GCA_903865465.1 uncultured Bacteroidota bacterium | reverse complement strand
AGGAAATTTGATAATCACACTAAAGGTAAAAAGGAAATTTTCAATTATACGATTGCTCAATAGTATTTCTTTCATGTGTCAGGCAGGAATCTTCAATAATATCATTAATGAAGATTATTTATTATGTCGTTGATAGTCAGCGCTATATAAAACAACAAAATGAATTTATCGTTAATAATCATTATTAGCATCAAATATATTAGGTTAATATGGATTTAATTTGTATATTAGCGTATAATCTTAAACAAAGAAAAGATGAATAGATGTAGCGATTTCGTGGATTATGACAAAGCCTTAAACAAAGGCTTGAGTTTATTATATGACAAGAAAAAATGTGTGGTTGGGTTCTACATCGTCTTTTCTATCAATACAGGGTTGAGGATTTCAGACATTATGAAAATCAAACATAAGGATCTGTCAGAAGACAAAATTACCCTCATTGAGAAAAAGACTAAAAAGCAAAGAATCATCACCCTCAACGATGTCGTAAAAAAAGCTTATGTGAAACTTGTTTCAATGCTAAATGCGACAAACCAGAAATTTGGCGATGAGGATTTCATTTTTATTTCTCAAAAAGGTTCGGTTTACAGAACACAATCTATCAATGACATTCTGAAGACACTCTTTAATACAAAGAAATTGCAGATTTCAAGTCATTCATTGAGAAAATCATTTGCCAGAAGAGTTTATCAAAACCATAATGAATCAGAAAATTCATTAGTCTTACTTTCAGATATTTTTTCGCATTCCAGTATTGCAATTACCCGCCGATATCTTGGAATTCGTTCTGAAACAATCAGCAATGTTTATTTAACACTCGTGTAGCAATGACAAAGGATATTTTGAGAATTAAAAATGGCAGGGTGGAGCTGATGAGCATAACATCACAAAGAATAAGAACCTATTACAATAAAGGCGATGCTGAAAGAGTTGATTGGTATGAAGAAGAGAAGAAAAGTGTCCAGGTTCAGCTAAAAAGCGGTAAAGTATTAATCATCAACGGTAATTGTCAAGTCGTAAAAATAATAAACTAAATAGCAAGAAAATGAAAGTGTGAGATTTTATTCACCTTTCTGAATTCCAAAAAGTGTGAATTATGTAACTTTTACCCTTTATTATGTAACAAAACCAAAATTAAATTAGGTATACTCGCAAGTTAGTAGAAACCTCAATGTAATCGTAAAAGTGGAATTAATAGATAAAAATGGTAGTTGGAAAGAGCAAAAGGAAAAACTCCAAAAGAAATTTGCAGTATTAATGGACATAGACCTTATCCTTGAAGAAGGCCACAAGAAAGAGATGTTTGAAGCACTACAACTCAAACTTGGTAAAACAAAAGAGGAATTACATAAAATTCTTACAGAACTCTAAAATTGACCTTCGCCAGCTCTCATTTCAAGAATTGCGAAATAGAGGACTTGACTTAAATGGAAAGTGGGTTGGATTTGACAAGAAATAAATAACTTAACTCAATAAGCAAAAATCAAATAATTTGACTGATATTTGACTCTCAAACACTCAAAAAGCCTGTAAATACAGGCTTTTTGAGTTTAACAAGTCGGGGTGACAGAACTATTTTTTAATCCTAATCAACAGATTATCAGCCTATATTTACTTTACCACTTTTAAAGATTCTTCATTTATTT
>CAIPJU010000103.1 GCA_903865465.1 uncultured Bacteroidota bacterium | reverse complement strand
TGAGAAAGCACTTAAGATCCTTCGAAACGAAATAAGGACCAAGCCTTTGTGTTTTGAACTGTTGCCGAAGAAATTCACCATACGGCAGATGCAGAATGCTTATGAAGCCATTCTGAATGAAAAGTTCGACAATCGGAACTTCAGAAAAAGGATCAGTAACCTTAAATTTCTTACTCCCCTTCATGAGAAGGAAAAAGGAGTTCCTCACAAACCAGCCAGGCTGTACAAATTTGATCAGAAGCTCTATCAGAAGAATAATAAAAACAAGAATGGATGATGATCTCAAAAATGCATCCGGATAAATAAACTTAATAATCAATATTCCTGTCTATGAAAACAATAAAAGGAACAAAAGAATTTTTTCCAAAGGTAGGTAAGATTCAGTACGAGGGCTCCGCCTCAAAAAATCCGTTGGCACTTAAATGGTATGATGAAAACCGTATTATTGCAGGAAAGCCAATGAAGGACCATTTCCGTTTTGCAGTCGCTTACTGGCACTCATTCTGCGGTAACGGAGTGGATCCTTTTGGATCGGCAACCCGAATAATGCCATGGAATGACAACAATGACCCTATGCAGCGAGCCAGGGACAAAATGGATGCCGCCTTTGAATTCATTACCAAAATGGGAATTCCATATTATTGTTTCCATGATATTGATCTCGTGGATGAAGGGAATCTCTATACAGATTATGAAAAGAGATTGAAGGAAATTGTCGGATATGCCTCTCAAAAACAGAAGGAATCGGGTGTAAAACTTCTATGGGGCACGGCAAATGTGTTTGGGAATCCACGTTATATGAACGGTGCTTCAACCAATCCTGATTTTAATGTAGTTACAAGTGCAGCCCTTCAGGTGAAGAATGCCATTGATGCCACCATTGAACTGGGAGGTGAAAACTATGTATTCTGGGGTGGACGCGAAGGATACATGAGCCTTTTGAACACAAATATGAAGCGCGAGCAGGAGCATCTTGCCAGGTTCCTTTCTATGGCAAGGGATTATGCGCGCAGGAACGGATTTAAAGGGACCTTCTTCATCGAGCCCAAACCGATGGAACCAACTAAACATCAATATGATTTTGATGCTGCTACTGTTATCGGATTCCTTCGCCATTACGATCTCGATAAAGATTTTAAGCTGAACATTGAAGTTAACCATGCCACATTGGCCGGACATAGCTTCCAGCATGATTTACAGGTAGCAGCCGATGCCGGGATGCTTGGGAGCATCGATGCCAACCGTGGCGATGCATTTAACGGGTGGGATACTGACCAGTTTCCGGTTAACATATATGAGCTGGTTGAAGCAATGCTCGTAATCCTTGAAGCAGGGGGTTTGCAGGGAGGTGGAACTAACTTCGACGCCAAGATTCGTCGTAACTCAACTGATCAGGAGGATCTGTTTATCGCACATATTGCAGCCATGGATACTTTCGCCAGAGCACTTGTCATTGCGAATGATATAATTGAAAAATCACCTTATCTGCAAATGAGGAAGGAGCGTTATTCCTCGTTCAACAATGGTAACGGAAAAGCTTTCGAAGATGGGAAGCTTACTCTGGAAGATTTGAGGAATCTGGCCATAAAAAATGGTGAGCCGGATGTAACAAGCGGCAGACAGGAACTTTATGAAGCCATTTTAAACATGTATATTTAAAATCTGTTTGATCCTTACTACAAGAAAACCCGTAAATATAACCTGACCATGAAAAGTAAACTTTTATTAACCAGCCTTCTACTTATTTCAGGATTCTGTTTTTTATCAGCAGTTTCTGATAAGGAGGGTGATTCTGTTGGCAGTGCTAAACTGCCGATTTACCTTAATACCTCCTATTCTTTTGAAGAAAGAGCCGCAGACCTTGTTTCGCGTTTTACGCTGGAAGAAAAGCAGAGTCTTCTAGGGAACACAATGCCGGCCATACCCAGACTAAATATCAGGGCTTATCAGGTGTGGGGAGAGGCACTTCACGGTGTTGCCGGTTTCCTCAACGCTAATGTAACAAATGCCACCTCTTTCCCTAACAGTGTAGCCCTTGGTTCAACATGGGATCCGGTGCTTATGGAGCGCGAAGCTTCTGCAATTTCAGAAGAAGGAAGAGGAACCAATACACCTGTGATCGCAAACCTCACCTATTGGTCACCCGTTGTAGAACCTGTCAGAGACCCACGTTGGGGAAGAACAGGAGAATCGTACAGTGAAGATCCCTTCCTTATTTCTCAGATTGCAGGCGGATTTATTCACGGAATTATGGGATCAGATCCTGTTTACCTAAAAGCGGTTCCAACTGGAAAACACTTTTTTGCCAATAACAGTGAATTCAATCGCCATGTGAGCAGTTCCGATATGGATGCAAGAGATATGAGGGAATTCTATCTGGCTCCATACAGGAAACTCATAACCATTGATAACCTTCCCAGCATAATGACCTGTTACAATTCTGTCAATGGAATCCCGGTAACTGCAAATAAGTATCTTGTAGATACACTGATACGCAGGGTATATGGATTAAGAGGCTATATTACTGGCGATTGCGGAGCTGTCAGTGACATTCAGAGAGGCCATTTCTATTCAAAAACAGCTGCAGAAGCCGCAGCTCTTGGCCTGAAGGCAGGAGTTGATACTGACTGCGGAGGGGTATATCAGACTGCGACGATTGATGCGATAAAAGCAGGGTTGATAAGCGAAGCGGAAATAGATCAGGCCCTGGTTAATATGTTTACAATCAGGATGAGGTTGGGAGAATTTGATCCACAATCCAAAGTGCCCTACAGTTATATCCAAAGTAATGTTGTAAATGCTCCAGGCCATGCTGCACTAGCATATGAAGTAGCTACAAAGACTCCCGTTCTTTTAAAGAATTCCGAAGTGGTGTCCTCGGGCAAGAAAATATTGCCACTCGATGCCAGAGAGTTCAAAAAAATTGCAGTCATAGGGCCTAAAGCCGATAAAGTGGAACTTGGACCTTACTCAGGGAGACCACTGGA
>CAIPJU010000102.1 GCA_903865465.1 uncultured Bacteroidota bacterium | reverse complement strand
CACAATGAAAATTTTATCTTTACTTGTCGGAGCATGTTTTCTTTTTACCGCATTGGTTGCTGAATCTGCTGATTTTACTCAGGCAATCAAAATGAACGAAAATTTCAGTGTAAAACTACCTTCTAATTGGCAACAGATACCAAAGGACGTTCTGGAACAATACAAGACGAATATTTCAAAAGACTTCCCTAAAAATAAGATACCTGATTACAGCTACGCTTTTCAGAAAAAAAATCAGCACGGTGAATATTTTATTTACCCGTATATTTTAGTGAGAATTATTAAAACACCAATGACCGACCAAGATATAGAAAAATTTACCAAAACGAAATTATCACCAAAAGCATTAAATAAAGGACTTCCGTCAGTCTTAGCAGTCACAAGTTTTGATAATTATGTCTATGATGCTGGCAATCAAGCAATTTGGTTAAAAGCAAAAATGCAGGTTCAAGGTTCAAATATTATTTCAATAAACGCTCTAAAACGAACGAAAGTTAGCACTATTGCCATTTCTTGTTATATTCGTGAAGAAGATTACAAAAAAACCTCCCGTATTTTTGAAGACTTTGTACGCCTTTTAAAAGTGGATAGCTCTATTGCGATGTAATTGCTTTTTGTGTAACGATTGAAAATCATTAAAAACAGTCAGGATAACTTTGAAATGGCAATCGACCACACCGAAAAAGGCTTTGAACAAAGTGAATAAACTATTTGTTGTTTTACTAATTGTATATCAATTATCAGGTATTGCCTTATGTGAACCAATTCCGTCAGTAGGCACAGCGGAAGTCTTTTTTTCTCCCAGGGGGGGAGCAACTGAGGCAATAGTTAAAGAGATCAACCATACCAAGAGCGAAATTCTGATACAGGCTTACAGCTTCACCAGTGCTCCGATAGCAAAGGCACTACTTGAAGCCCACAAACGAGGCGTCAAGATTGAAGCGGTTCTCGACAAGAGCCAGCGGAGCGAGAAATATACCTCGGCAACATTCCTATTGAATGAAGGAATCCCGGTACTCATTGACGATAAACATCAGATCGCACACTCGAAGATTTTTGTCATCGACAGACAAACAATAATCACCGGAAGCTTCAATTTTACGAAAGCAGCAGAAGAAAAGAACGCCGAAAACCTGTTGATATTGAAGGGCAACAAACCGCTGGTTGACCAGTATCTCCAGAACTTTGAAGATCACAAGGCACATTCCGTTAAATACGAATTTAAACCGAAGGCGAGAAAATCACGATGACCAAAGCAGATATTGCTGAACAGATTGCGACCAACACCGGCTTAACCTTGAAAGTATCCCAGGACATTCTCGAAAAGCTTTTAGAAACATTAAAACTCACATTAGAAACCGGGGAAAAAATCAAAGTTGCCGGATTCGGTAACTTTGAGGTTAAGCAGAAAGCGGATCGACGAGGACGCAACCCTCAGACCGGCGAGACAATAACCATTACCAGCAGGAAGATTCTTTCTTGGAAACCAAGCCAGGTTCTGAAAGCCATCATAAATAAAGGGTAGACGTTATGCGTAAACTTTACAGAAAAATGGACGCAGAAGATCGCAAATCGTGCAGAGAAAAAATCAAGTTTCTGGCGTCAATCGGATTTAAAGAACTACCTGATCAGGCAACGCCCAAATTGATTCACAAAAACCTGCCAGACGAAATATTTGACGTCATGGATCTCAATCCTCTTCAACTTGTGAAACGGATTTATGATTTGGGGGACGAAAAGGTGAACAAGATAATCGAAGCCAACAAAAATAAAGGGT